>JAFAHI010000045.1 GCA_019237325.1 Verrucomicrobiota bacterium
AGCATTCTGGTTGCCGGCTAGGATGGCTACGACACCTTTGCCGCCCATTTCTTTGGCCAGCTGGTCCATCACTTTGTGACCGCAGTCGATATCGTCGGTTCCGAAGTCCGCTAAACGTTTGCTCTTGGGTGCATCCGAGTCAAAGCAAACCACCGGTACACCTTTCTTGACCGCGCTATTAATAGCGTCAGTCAATTTGTTAGCATCCGAGCAGCTAACCGCAATGCCGGAAGCGCCTTCGTTAACTAACTGTTCGATAGCCTGCACCTGCTTCTGAGGATCCTCCTCGTTCGGCGTGCGCCAATCGATCTTGACGTTGACTCCGTGTTCCTGGCTTATTTTCTTGGCTTCGTCCTCAGCCCCAGTCTTCGCAGCTTGGAAGACAGGGTTATTGTTCGACTTGGCGACAATGCCGAAGACGTATGTTTTCTCAGCAGCAAAGCTAGTTGCTGCCAACAAGCCGACAAGGCTTGTAACTGTTAGTGTTACTTTTTTTATCATGTTTTTTGGGGGTTGGGAGAATGTCTGGCTAACCTAAAACTATTTAACCGGAACAGCAGGAGTATTCGTCTCGACGGCTTCTTTTTTGGCGTGGGCGGTTTGGGCCAACAGACGCCGATCGCTGATCCAGCGATTGAATTGGTCGAGCAGAACCGCGGTAATCACAACGACACCGGTTACAATCTGACTATAGCTTTGGGGGATACCGATAATAACAATGCCCGTGGCGATCATCTGCAGAATAACCGCTCCTAACACGGCACCGAGCGCACTACCTTTACCTCCGAATAGCGAGGCGCCGCCTACGACTGCGCCCGCAATAACCGTCAGCTCATAGCCTTGGCCATCGCCAGATGACGCCGCTCCGTAATATCCCAGTGCTAGCACCGCCGCGATACCGGCAGTGACTCCCCCAATGATGTAGACAAGCAGCTTTACCCGAGCGACTCGAATCCCGCTATATCGGCTGGCTACCTCATTTCCTCCAATGGCGTATACTTGTCTGCCGACGACCATCTTGGACAGGAAGATAGCACCCACGACACAAACCAGGATCATCACAATCAGGGGCACCAAGCTAAGATCGCCAATCACTCCCTGTCGCACAAAATCCCGAAAACCTTGCGGGAACCCACCGATAGATTGTCCATTAGTTAAAACGAAGGCGATACCGCGATAAATCGCCATCGTACCCAGGGTGATGATGAACGGGTGCAGATTGAAGGCGACGATCATCACGCCATTGAGCGCACCGCAGAGAAGGGACACTGCAACCGTAACCAATACGCCTCCGATGGCTGCCCACGGACCAGCATCGGGTCCGAATTGACTCATGAACATCGCACCACAAACCGCCGCTAACGCATAGACCGACCCGATAGAGAGATCGATTCCGGCGGTGATAATCACTGCGGTTACCCCAACGGCCATTATTGCAAAGAAACTCGTGTCCTTGGCGATTTGCGTCAGCGTCTCTGCATTAAAAAAATTGTTTACCTTAACGAATGCCGGCACTTCCTGGCCCGAGGCATCTTTCTCCATGGCCCGGGTCATTTGACCGTCCGGTCCCTGGATCATCTTCGGGCGTTGAACCTCGCCGCCAAAGACCGACAGCAGGATCCCTAAGACCACGATAACAATTAACAAACCGCCTTCCGGGAACTTCGAGAAGTTAAGCCTGAGGGGAGGTGACATTAATGCAATCCTATCAGTTGGGGGAACAAATCTGTCAAGAGCCTCCCCCTCCGGCAAATGCATAAGTCATTTGCCGGAGGGGCAGGTTATGGCTGAAGAATACTCCGGCTACGCCGAAGTATTCTTCAGTTTTTGGCGAAAGCGTGGCATTCTTTGTGCAAGACGATCGTTCGACGTCTGCGTTAATGATCTGGTAATCTAACAACTCGCCCGATTGTGGCCATATTATTAGCCTACTGGAGGAACTGCAAAAATGACCCCGCGACAGCGGAGTCATTTTTTGCCATAGCCTGCGCCGCCGGTAAATGCCTGACGCATTTACCGGTGGCGCAGGCTTAGTCCACTACCTTTACAGGAGTGCCGATCTTAACTTTGGCATATAACGCCTGTGCGACTTCGGCTGGCAGCCGGATACAACCGTGCGAAGCAGCATAACCTGGTAGTATTCCTACATGCATCCCAACCCCTTCCCACGTTAAGCGCATAAACCATTTCATCGGGGCGCCTTCAAAGTGGCTACCACTGGGCGCGGCATCGATCAGGGCGCTAACCCCGCCTCGCACAATCCGCCCGCTCGAATCAACAAAGTTACCGTAGACACTCGAGCGATGGTCGGGATCCTTTTGGAGGACGGTGAAATTGCCGCTCGGGGTCCTGCGGGCAGCTTTGCCGGAAGAGATCGGGCTATCAATAGCGACATCATTACCGACCGTCGCGTACAACCGCTGGCGCGAAAGCGACACAAGAACGTTGATATTCTCGGGGTTCATCCGGTCGTACACTTCGCGATTGAAGACAGCCGGCTGCTGCTTATTCACCAACTGGCTGGGAGGAGTAACCTGAGCCTTTTGTTGCTGCTTAAACCACAGAAAATCCGCATGCGCTGGCACCCAACCAAGTACTAAAAGGGCTAAACAAAGACAAAACCGGCAAATGCTCCGGCCGCGAAGTAAGTGTTTCATCTGGTGGTACCGGCTATCGATAAAGGATTTGCCCCTCTTTACGCAAGTCTGCATCGCGCGCAAATGAGCCAGGCATTTGTACCGCGGCCTATAGCAGGCAAATGATCCCGCGACGGCGAGATCATTTGCCTTCGGGTTTTTGGTAGACTTATGACCGAAATGTAAACTGACGGATCCAAAACGACACGGTTGGCCTTTATACCTCGGCTCGAAAAAAGCCACGCATCTCCTCTCACAGACTTATCTCGCTGTCCATCCGAGATCGAGCATCTGTGCGCTCCCGGTGATAATCGCCCCGGGCTCCGAAGAGAGGTAAACTACGAAATCAGCGATTTCGGAGGGCTCGATCAGGCGTTTTATAGCCGCCGGTTCTAGCATGATTTTTTGCACGACGTCGTCCGGTGTCAGTCCATGGGCCTGGGCTTGATCTGCAATCTGTTTCTCGACCAGCGGTGTCCGCACATAGGCAGGACAAAGGGCATTGACCGTGACTCCGAAGGGTGCCGCCTCTAAGGCAACCGTCCGAGTCAAACCCAATAGACCGTGCTTCGCGCTGATGTACGCCGACTTAAAGGGGCTGGCGACAACGGCGTGGATACTGGCCACGTTGATAATTCGCCCCCAGCCGTTCTGTTTCATACCCGGTAAAACCGCCCGAATGAGCTGGAAAGGCGCTATCAGCATCACCTGAATCATCGTCGTAAAAGTCTCTTCGGGGAACTCCTCGACCTTGGCGATGTGTTGAAATCCGGCGTTATTGACCAGGATATCGATTCTCCCCCCAGCCTTTTCGAGGGCGGCTGCAGCAAGCTGGCGAACCGCGGCTGGGTCGCTGAGGTCACCGGGGACAAACTCTGCGCCCATCTTAGTGGTTAAATCCGATGCGGCCGGATTGATATCGTGAAGAAGCACTCGAGCCTTCAGGCGAGAAAAGGTCTCAGCAATGGCTCGACCAATTCCGCTTCCAGCGCCGGTAACAAGGACGGTTTTCGCACTGAAATCCATTTTCTGATTTTTTGGCGGTCTGAGCGTGGAGGCAAGTGGAAAGGCATGACGAACGCCGGCAGCGCCGGGAACGGAGAGAACGTGTGGACGTAATGCTACCTAGAGTTCGGGTTTACGCTGGGCGCTGGTCACAAATGGGACCTATGGGACTCATGGGACTTATGTGAGCTAACTCATAGCTCTCATTGGTCCCATACGTCCCATCCGTGACCGGCGCCTCGGAGTCTCCACCAAGACAGTCGAAAACCCCAGCGTAACCCCTACCCTTCGGTGCAGCTACATCCGACGGGTTCTCTCAGTTTCCGGCGTTCCCGGCGCTCCCGTGCGTTCCCGGCGTTGACTGCGTCCTTGCTCTTGGCGACGATGGCCAATGCTTCACCTGATCGATGCGCTCCACTTAAATACCCCAAACGTAATCTGCGTCGCGGTACTCCAAGCGGGAGACGGAACCTTGGTCATGATCGATTGCGGACCGGAGACCGTGTTTGAAAATGTGGTCCGCGAACTGAATCAGCGCGGATTAGGTGCGCAGAATGTGAAACACCTATTGGCAACTCACATTCATCTCGATCATAACGGCGGCGCTTGGCGTTGGCAGCGTGAGTTCGGGACGACCGTCCATGTTCATCCGGTCGGGGCGCCGCATATGATCGATCCGGGCAAATTAGTAGCGAGCGCGACCCGGATTTATAGCGAGCGAATGGGCTATCTTTGGGGTGAAATTCAAGGGCTTCCAGCAACGTCGGTTGCGGTCACGGCTGACGGCCAACAGATCAAGGTTTCGGACTTAGAACTCAGCGTCTTGGAAACACCCGGGCACGCCCAACACCATAACGCCTATTGGTTCGAGCCCTCTAAGATCTTATTTGCCGGCGACGTTGCCGGCGTCGTCATCGGGAAAGGACCGGTATTTCCTCCTTGTCCTCCGCCGGATGTAAACATCGAAAAATGGAAAGAATCATTAAACCGGGTGCGTGCGCTGAATCCGGCGCAACTCTTCCTGACTCACTTCGGCTTGCAAGCCAGACCGGACGTTCACCTGACAGAACTGGAAACCCGGCTTATGGATTGGGCGGTTTGGATGAAGGAGAGAATGTTGGAAGGCAAATCTGAAGAGAAGATTCTGCCGGAGTTCCAGCGTTTTACCGGAGATCAGCTGTTAGCCGCTGGAGCTTCTCCCGCAGACCTTCAAGCTTACGAACAGGCGGACCCAGCCGGCATGAGCGTTACCGGGTTGTGCAGGTATTGGCGAAAACATCATCCGGAGTTGCTGTTGCAAGCTTAAACGAGCGAAAACATATGAATGATCGAGAAGAGTATCGAACGCGAACCGTTCTCGCTCTCTCTCGACGCTCACCGGGTTCCTGTTCGTTTGTGGTTGACCGACCGCCTGGGGACTGGTAACAGAGTGGCGTAATCATAACATGACTCCAGTAATGTTATTTATTGCCTGTGGATTGATGGGAGGCGCAGCAATGGCTGATCCCTGCGATGACTACGCTCGCGCCGTCGACAAGTACATCCAGGCAATTCGCCAATCCAGCCAGAAACTCGACCAGGCAACCGATGGGCATCAGTTCGCCGATGCTCTGAACTTTTTCACTTCGGCAACCGAAGAGTTAACGGTCACGCTGCGGGAGCTCGGCCCGCAAGTGACAACCCATTATCAAAGCCATGGTAACACTTCCCTACCTGCCTGCGACCGGGCTCAGGAGAAACTCGTAGCCTTTGCACCCGAGCTGAATGCGATCGGCACAAAATTTGCCGAACAAGCACAGAAATACATTTCGGATCCGGAGGTACAACAAGCTTTCGATCGTTTACGAAAGTTGCGATTTAATGGGTCGGATCTCCGTCGCAGCAAAAACCGGGACGCTTCACGGGATGCTAACCGTTCCGGCCCACGCATTATGTTTGCAACCACTCACTGCGCTTATGCGACATCGGCCAGCTCTTCGGCCTGGACATTAAATTGCAAGTCGTAAAGCCGACGATATAGGGTTGAGCTCTCCAGCAATTGCCGATGCGTTCCCATCTCACGGATCTCGCCGTGATCCATTACGATGATTTGATCGGCCTTTAACACCGTGGAAAGTCGATGAGCGATGGCGATCACGGTTCGGCCTTCGCTTAGCCGCTCAAGGGCCGCTTGAATTTCGCGTTCGGCCTCAGAATCCAGCGCGGACATCGCCTCGTCGAGTAAGAGAACAGGAGCATTCTTTAGCAAGGCCCGAGCGATTGAGACCCGCTGCTGCTGGCCGCCGGACAGAAGACAACCTTTATCCCCAATGACCGTGTGGTAGCCATTGGGTTGTTGCATGATGAAATTGTGGGCAAAGGCGCTCTTGGCCGCGGCGATCACTTCCTCCTCAGTCGCATTCAGACGGCCATAACGAATATTGTTCAAGATGCTGTCATGAAACAGAAATGTATCTTGTGTCACGATACCGATGTGGTTGCGCAATGATTCCTGGGTGATGGTTCGAGTGTCTTTTCCATCAAGCAGGACGGCGCCGGAATCAGGTTCGTAGAAGCGGAGCAGGAGCGACAAGATCGTGCTCTTCCCTGCTCCACTGGCGCCGACCAAGGCAAAATATTTCCCGGGCTCAATATGAAGATTGAGGTTATTGAGCGCCATCGGCAGCTCGGGACGATAATGAAAGGTAACGTTCTCGAAACGGATATCGCCTTTGCTCTCAGAAATCGTGATTGAGCTCGGCCGATCTTCGATCGCGGGTTTCATCCGCATGATTTCAAACACGTTCGTCGTCGCCACGAAACATTGCTGCATTACCAGATGGATCCGGCTCAGCTTTTTGGCTGGATCGTACAAAAAGAACATGGCCATCAATAAAGCGATCAGCCTGGCAGCGCTCAGATGAAAGTACCACACGTAGAACAGCGCGAGTCCAACGCCAACCGCGCCGACCGCTTCTACCAACGGGCTCACGATCTCTATGGCTTTGCGCACTTTGGTGGCATTGCGAAAATTCTCTTCGCTGATTTGGCTGAACTGCTGCGATTCCCGGTCCTCGCGGGCAAACGCTTTGATCACGCGAATCCCGGAAAACGTTTCCTGAAGCGACGTCATCATGATCCCGACTTTTTGCTCCTCGAGCTTGCCCTGTTTTTTGACGCGCTTCCCGAACAACAGAATCGGAACTAGACAGGCAGGAAATAACACCAGGCTGCCGATGGTAAACTTCCAATCGAGATAGAGTAGCGTGCATGCTGCAGTGACAATGGTGATCGGTTGCTTAATTAGATCACTGCTCACGCTGGTAAGCGCTGCCTGTGCCTGGCGCGTATCATTGATAACTCGTGACATCAGGTTGCCCGCGCGCTCTCTATTAAAGAACTCCAGTGATTGGGAAAGGATGTGCTGGTACAGTTTGGAGCGGAGGTCGGTGAGCACGCGCAGCGAAACCCACGCCATCAGGTAGCTGTTCAGGAAATCGAATGTGCTGCGCAGGATAAAAATAAACGGGATAACCGAACAATAAAGGATAGCGACATTCACGTCAGCCCCAGTGGTGGTGTCGGTTCCAGCCAAAATCGCACCCCTATCGTGCCCCTGTGGAAATACGTACTTATTCACCTGATTCATCACCAAGGGGAAAAGACCGGTGGCCGCGCCAAACAATGCTCCAAAGGCCAGGGCCAGGCCGAATTGAACCCGATACGGCTTGAGAAACGGATAAAGGTCCCGGTACGGGCCTATCCCGTTCCGGATGAGTTCGCGAAGCGAAAATTTCGGTTTACTCATTCAATCAAAAATTCACCACAGAGACACAGAGATTGATTTACACAGCAAGATCGCAAAGGCCACACAGAGGTATCCCTTTGGCTCGCATCTTGGCGGCCTTTCCGGCCTTGTTGTGAAGATTTTTGTCTTCCCTCCGTGTCCTCTGTGTCTCTTTGGTGAAATTCATTTAGTGGGATGGCGCACCCTCTCGCAGCACGCTTTCAATAGCATCGATCACCGTGCCGGTCGATAGCGCAGTCATGGATTCGCCATTCTCGCGCGGATTGCGAGGCTCATAATCCGGCCCAAATCCGGCTCTCACTACCCGGCTCCGTGCATGAGTGGGATGCCAGTGATAGGGATTAGTTGGCCCGAAGAGAACGACCTGTGGGCGCTCGAAAGCGGAGGCTACATGAGCGGCCGCGGTGTCGACCCCGATAAAAAACGCCGCTTCACGAATCAACGCCGCAGAGAGGAGGAAGTCGAGGCGGCCGGCTACATTCGCCACCGAAGATTTCGGACCGAGAAAGTTTTTTATAGCGTCGATATGCCTCGATTCCTCGGAATCTGCGCCGCCGGTAATGACAGCGGGAAGCTGTAAACGGTCCTGAAGATAGCGTACGACCTCGGCCCAGCGTTCCGGTAACCAGTATTTTTCCCGGCGAGCGGTTCCCGGATGCACCACGAAAAAAGGCCCGGAAACGCCCAGCTTCGACTTCACTTTTTGAGCGGAGCTTAAAGTTGCTGCCGGCAAAGACAGTTCCAACCCGGGTTTCGGCGTATCTTTTCCCGAGCCAACCAGGCTCAAATAAAGATCGATCGTGTGGCAGTTACGCACAGAAACATCGACCAACTCTGTGTAGACCCAAGAACGCAGACGGTGCCGGGCGACTGAGCGGAAAATCACGCGATGAGAAGCTTTCGATAAGAACGAGATCAGCGCGGATCGATCGGACCCGGTGCAATCAATACAAAGATCGAAGTCTCGCCGCAGCAGTTGAAACCAGATCGGAAACGAACGTTTCCGTTCATAGACTAAGACCTCATCGATGTGTTGAAGAGCGGGCGCCAAGTCCCGGCTGTAATCATCGATCAAAAGTGTGACTTGCGATCCCGGATGTTCTTTCCGCAAGGCCGCCAGCGCCGGCGTGGTGAGGATTAAATCACCTAGCCGTTTGAGCTGTACGATAAGGATCGATTTCATCCAGATTTCACTACAGAGACACAGAGAACGCAGAGGAAAATTTCACTACAACACTAAGGACACGAAGATTGATTTACACAACAAGGTCGCAAAGGCATCGAAGAATAGATGTTCACAACAAGGCCGCAAAGGCCACAAAGACAGATTTTTGCTCGGATCTTGGCGGCCTTCGTGGCCTTGTTGTGAAAATTCTTGCCCCCTCTCCGCGTCCTCTGTGTCTCTGTGGTGAAATCATTTCGCGGCGGCAACCTCGTTGGATTTCAATTTCAGAGCGGTCCGGTAGGCTCCTTGAAGCCGTTCTCGGAAATGCTCCCAGGTAAAATGCTGAACCACGCGTTCGCGACCTCGTTGCCCCAGTTCTTCGCTTAACTTTGGGTCTTCATAGAGGCTGGTGATCGCCCTCATCAACGCCTCCACATTGTTAGGTGGCACGAGCAAACCGTTCTCTCCATCTAGCACTACGTCTCCAGACTCACGAGTGGTAATCTGTGGGAGCCCGCACGCAGCAGCCTCGTAGGTTGATTTGGCGCTGCCCTCACATTCGGAAGGGAAAATGTGAAGCGAGCAAGCCTGATACACTTTTACAACGTCTTTGGTGAAACCGAGGAGTTTTACGTTGTCTGGCAGGTCCTTCAAAAAAGGTTGGATCTCGGCGTGCGGATATCCGGCCAACCACAGCTCTGCAGAGGGGAGTTTTAGGCGACGCCAGGCCTCAATCAACCAGTGAACCCCTTTTCGCTTGATTAGCGCACCCACGAACACTGCGCGGAAAATTGAAGGCTTAGGACCCGGGACAAAACGGTTAACGTCGACTCCACGGGAAATCGGATACAGCTTCTCTTTTGGCGTCCCCAGAACCGTGAAAGTTTCGGCGGCTTTGGCGGAAAGCACAAGCAATAGGTCAGCTGTCTCGTATTCCACGAGGCTCTCCTGGCGGCTGATCAATAACCGGTTGAGCCATCGCTGAGGCACCGGAGCGTTTTCCATAGCCAGCTCCTGCTCTGTCTTCGGCGGTAGAGTCTTGCCTTTTTGCCGATGCCAGGTCGGAACTTCCAACAGGGTCGGAATTCCGAGCGATTTTGCGGCTTGCAACGACTGTAAAGCTTCACCGGACCAACCATGAAAAAGGTCAAACCGCCCGGTGCGAAGATATTTAGCGGCAACGCTGTCGACCGCTCGTTTCTTAGCCGCATAATAATAACGGCTTTGCAGATTTGAAAGCAGGCGTACCGGGTGCCAACTCAAATTCTTCACCGAATGGCGTTGCCTGAGCCAGGCGTCGGCATCAGAGAGGTGGTCACGGGTTGACGATGTTCGCAAGCCGTAGGCGATGGCGAGTCCCAGTTGGTCTTTCAGGCCGCGCAATGTTTCCAGGGCGACTGCATCGAGGCCAACGCCTCCGATGCGAGCAGATGTCGCATAGAGAACACTCTTCGGTAGATAAGCCTGGTCCATCAATCGGGGCGAAAGGTCAACCCTGGGGTGAGCGGCGTCAACGGTGGGGTAGGACGGGATGGAGCGGCGAATGGGCGAATGGGCGAATAGGGCGATAGGGGCGATAGGGCGTGTCGGCGCATGGGCGTATGGGCGGATCTTGGGAACGGCAAACGGATGGGACCTCTGGGACTGATGGGATTAATGCGGTTAGGTCGATTGGTTGATAATTAATATTTTACTATAATCTCAATAATTACCGTTCGTGACCGCGGAATCACGCGTGGTGTAACCCTGACGCGTTCATACCCGCTCGCCCTTTCGCCGTTTCGCCCCTTCGCCGTCTCGCTTCTCCCTGCGTTTCTCTTTATTAGCCTGACAATATGCTGTAGTATGGCCTCCAGCAGACATAAATGAAGATCGGACTAGTACGTAGGGGTTTCTCCCGCACCGGCGGCGCCGAGAGCTACCTGAAGCGGTTAGGGCGTGCATTATCGGATGCCGGGCATCAATTGACTCTCTTTGCGACTGAAGAATGGCCAGCTGCCGAATGGCCCTATGGTCAGCTGGTCCGCTTCAAGGAATCCTCTCCCGTGGGTTTTGCTAACGCAGTGGCAGCAGCTCGCCACTCGGTCGAAATCTTGTTCAGCCTTGAACGGATTCTCGAGTGTGATTGCTATCGCGCGGGGGACGGCGTGCATCGGGTATGGCTTGAGAAACGGGAAGCATTTGAGCCCAAGTGGCGTAAATCGCTCCGTTTCATGAATGGGAAACACAACGAGCTGGTGGAACTGGAACAAGGCCTTCTCGGAGAAAAGAAAGCTAACCGCGTAATTACGAATTCGGAGATGATTAAGCGTCAGATCATCTCAGAATTTAACTATCCGGAAACTCATATCTCCGTTATCTACAACGGAATTGCTGACACCCATTTCAAAAAGAAGCCCGGGTCTCGTTGGGATCATCGCTATGACTGGGGGCTCACTGACCTGGATATTGGAATCCTCTTTGCCGGCACAGGCTGGGAACGCAAGGGATTGCGCTTCGCTATCGATGCGGTTCTGAAGCTGAACAATCGGCATATTAAGCTCTTGGTGGCTGGAGAAGGCAAGAAACCGCCGTTCACTCCGAAATCGATCCGATTTTTGGGTCCGGTCGAGGATATGCATTCGTTGTCGGTTGCAGCCGATATTTTCGTGTTGCCGACATTATACGATCCATTTTCGAATGCCTGCCTGGAGGCGCTCGCTGCCGGTGTACCGGTGATCACAACGGTTAATAACGGTTTCTCCGAGATCATTGAACCAGGCGTACATGGAGAGATCTTGAAGGATCCGGAAGACATCCCGGCTTTGGCGGACGCCATTACTCGATGGACCACCCTTTCCCAGAAACCCGAGATTCGCACTGCTTGCGCTGAGCGAGGTCACGAATACACGATCGAACGGAATGTGGCCGACACCCTGAAAGTGCTGGAACAGCTTTACCAAGAGAAATACGCACCGCAGCCAGCAGTGCCTGAGACCGTGAGCGGTGAGACGGCGCAGAAGTAAGCGGTAAGCGGTAGGCAGTAAGCGGTAACCGGTGGAAACCGTAACCAGTAGTTGGCATCCGTCGTCGCCGATCATCAGAAATTGCTTACGGCTTACTGCTTACGGCTTACTTTCGGTGCAGCACATCGCACTTCGCTACCATCCCTAACCCCCCACCTTCTGATCCGTCCTGGGATCGAACAAATGGATCGCGTCAGGCGGAATGGAAAGTTGTAACCGTTCACCGGGCTGACGGCCCCATTGTTCGTTGACTTGGGCAATGATCTTGGTATCAGCGCCAACACTTACCTGAAGAATCGTTGTCGAGCCTTGGGGTTCCACCACATCGACGACGCCCGGGATGGGATTTTCGGCTTGTCCGTTTCCGACCAACCGGAGGTGTTCCGGTCGCACCCCTAAGATCACTTCCCGCAATTCTTTCGAACGGACAGCGTCCGCTAGTTGCCCAGGCAGAGCGACGTTGAAATTTTCGCCGGCTGAGAGCGTACCTTTCGCGTTCACTTGTACCCGAATAAAATTCATCGACGGGCTCCCGATAAAGCCTGCCACAAAAAGATTATTCGGATTTTGGTACAGCTCTTTGGGCGTTCCGACCTGCTGGACCTTGCCTTTAGACATCACCACAATGCGGTCGCCCATGCTTAGAGCTTCGACCTGATCATGAGTAACGTAGAAGGTTGTGACTCCGAGGCGCCGTTGGAGCTTAATTATCTCCGCGCGCATCTCTACCCGCAGCTTCGCGTCGATATTCGATAGGGGTTCATCCATGAGGAAGACTTGAGGTTCTCTGACGATCGCCCTCCCCAGCGCGACGCGTTGCCGTTCACCGCCGGAAAGCTCTTTCGGTTTGCGGTCCAACAAGCGTTCGATGCCGAGGATACTGGCCGCCTCGCGCACCCGGCTCTCGATGTTCTCCCGAGGAAGCTTTCGGAGTCTGAGCCCAAACGACATATTTCCGAAAACATTCATATGCGGGAAGAGCGCATAATTCTGAAACACCATGGCAACATCACGCTCGCGCGGGATCATCCCGACCACATTTTTTCCGCTGATCTTGATTTCACCGCCGGTTACCGTTTCCAGGCCCGCGATC
>JAFAHI010000048.1 GCA_019237325.1 Verrucomicrobiota bacterium
CCTGTTTGATGAAATCGATGAATTCTTGGGCGCCCTCGACAGTGAAGCTTGGCGTAATTGAGTGGTATCCTTCGGGGATCGATTTAGTGGCCATAGGATTAGTCGTTGGGTTTGTTCGGTTGGGTTTTGGGTTTCGTAGATCTCGGGTTTTGGAGAGAAAATTGAGACCTGGCTACGTCTTGGGGGCTTTGGAAGTAAACAGTAGGTCAGCAAACAGTGTAGGAGAATCGGAGTGAGAGTAAACGAGTTGGTTGTTCGAGAGGGTGGACGGGTGAATAGGATCCTAAGAGGTCGAATCAGGTTTCTAGGTTATATGTTCGCATGAACATGTTACCTCATTTGGCCTTGTCAAGATCGGATTGCTAGGTAAGTCAGCCTTAAATACCCCTAGACAGTCCAGTGACAGAAGCCAGCGTGTCCGGTAGTTGCCGGAAGGCTCGCTCCGCGGCCTTGCCGGCAAGACCGCTTCCAGGAAGCTGCTGGGCTGCAACGTCACATGCACAATTCGTCTGAGACCTCCCCTGGGGATGCTCCCTTGGTTCCGGTAGAGATTGGACAGGAGACTCCCGGCATCAATGCGATCCTTCAGCGATCGCACAACACGCAGTTGGTTCTCCACCTGTTTCAACTGTATCGCCGCCTGACGCGGGCGGAAATTGCGGTACGGACCGGCCTGACATTCCAGACTGTGGCTAACATTTTGGAAAGGTTGCACAAGCGCCGCTGGGTCCGAAAGTTGCCCCCGCAACGCTTAACCGCCCGCGGGGCCGAATCCGTGCCTTTTGAATTGCGCGGAGATGCTGCCTGCAGCATCGGACTGCAGATCGATCGTGACCACATCTCTGGATTGATCCTCGACCTAGCCGGCGAACCGTTAGCGAGTAGGTCGATCTCGGTTCTTTCGCCTTCGCCAAGTCAAGCATTGAAGACATTGGGCAAGTTCGTGAAAGAGTTTAGAGCGATCCCCGGAGTCGAGGGCCATCTGCTTGGAGTGGGAATCGCTTTTTCGGGTTTATACGATGCGATTCGGGACCAGATCGATCATCCTCATCTTTTGTTAGCGGAAGGGTGGAAAGGCTTGAGAGTCAAAGAAGTATTTCGCGGCCTTTCCGATCCGCCTTCCGCCTCCGCAAGCTACGGCGCGACAGGGTCGCGCTTTTCCCGCAGCCGGGGCAGAACGGCGAGCCCGGTGTCGCTGATCCAAACCGATTCGCATGCCGCTGCCGTCGGCGAATATTGGGAACGATTCGGTCAAGCGCCGCGATGTCTGGCTTATGTTTACTTTGGCATCGGGTTGGGCTGTGGGATTATCTATCGGGGTCGGCACTTTGGAGGGAGTGACGGGTTAGCGGGAGAGATTGCGCATCTACCGGCAATCTTGGAAACGGAACAGCGCAAGACGGCCCGGCTTTGTGAATGTGGCCGCAGAGGTTGTTTGGAAACCTATTTTTCATTTTCAGCTTTTGTCCGGGACCTGGGGCCGGCGGATTGGAAAGGAAGAGCGCCGGACGCTTTAGTGGAATCGGTTCGCAAAGAGAAAAAGGAACGGTATCGGCGTTGGGTGAACCAGGCTGCACGCCGATTTTGGATGGTTCTCCCGGTCCTGGGATCGCTATTGAATCCTGAGATCGTGTTGTTAGGTGGACCGGGACCGGTGATTTTGTTGGACGACCTGGTGGCGGCATTAGCAGACATACGCAACAGCGAGCGCGGGGACGATCGATTATTTTATCCTCGAGTGGAGCGAGCTCGGCTGAACCAGGACGCTGCCTTGATCGGGGTGGCCACCGGGGTGTTGTACGAAGCGTTGCGGCCGGTTTTCGGGTTGAAAGATTAATTCAAACCATGAGTAAACCAAAGGTTCTGGTCGATCCGCAGCCGCGGACGATGGACATGATTTTCAGGCCGGCTGCGCAACGGCGTTTGGCTGAAATGGCAGAATTGACGGTATTTGATACCGGGCGAATGCCGGCCGAGATGGTCGAAAGGGTCTTGCCGGAAAGCGAGATCCTCATTGGCCAAACGGATCTACCCCGGGAGCGCCTAACTCGGGCGCCTAAGCTGCGGACCATCTTCAATGTGGAGGGAAATTTTCTTCCTAACGTCGATTATCAATACTGTTTCGAACACGAGATCAGAGTGCTGATTGCCAGCCCAGCCTTTGCCGTGGCGGTGGCGGAGAGCGCTTTAGGTTTGGCGCTCGATCTGGCCCGAGGGATCAGTCGCAATCACGGGAAATTCAAAACCAGGACGGAAGATTACGGCCTAGTCAGTAATCAGGGTTGCCATCTATTTACCGGACTTAAGGTCGGTATAATCGGGTTCGGCGATTTGGGGCGAACGTTTCGTCCATTGGTGCAACCGTTTCATTGCCCAGTCAAAGTGTATGATCCTTGGCTGCCTAGCCGGGAAATTTTGCGTTATGACTGCGAACCGACGAGCCTCGAAGAGGTTTTAGCTTGGTCGGATGCTGTCTTTGTCTTTGCCGGTGTGACCACAGAGAACCAGGGATTTTTGGGGAAGCGCGAGCTGGATCTTATCCGGCCGGGTGCGCTTTTTATCTTGATGAGCCGGGCAGCAGTGGTGGATTTCGATGCTTTGACTGACGCGGTTCGTAAGGGACGGCTACGCGTCGCAACCGATGTGTTCCCGGAGGAGCCACTTTCGCCTGATCACCCAATTCGGGATCTGGAGAACACGGTTCTTTCAGCTCATCGATCCGGCGGGATGGCGGAAGCGTTTATCGAGATCGGAGATATGGTTTTGAGCGATCTGGAATTGCTGGTTCGAGGTCTGCCGCCGATGAGTTGCAAAGTCGCTCAACCGGAGACGGTGAGTCGGTTTCGCGGGAAGCCGGTTGAGAGGAGCTAGGAGGAGCGAAACGGAGACGCGGCGAATGGACGAAACGGCGACGGAGCGAGTGGGCGAAAGGGTAGATCCATCCTACATCAGGGCTTCGGTCCGATGTCGGCTTTGCCTGTCCGCATATCAACGGGAAGAGAGACGTGGGTGTGGGCAATGAGCCACTTGCCGTTAATCTTTTTAAAGCCGTCGGTGACACGCACGGTGTAATCCACTTTCTTTCCGCCCTTCATGGTGCCGGTAACATGATGGATGCTGAGGACGTAAGCGACGTCCCCGCCTGCGGTCACTTCTTCGTCACTGATTTCGGCCTGTAATGGGCCTTCGAAACGGCTGAAAGCTTCTTCCCAATCTTTGCGGTAGGCTTGTGCTCCGGTGCGCTGCAGAGGTGGCGTCACGTCGAAAACGACGAGACTCTCGTCCGGGACGCACAACTCCATGATCGCGTTCACTTCCTTCGCTCTAAATGCTGTCATAAAGCGATCCTCTACCGCTTTAATATCGGCTATGTCCTGGGGTTTGGGATCGGTCGGCTCGATCGGTTTTTTGTCACTGGATGTGGTATCGGCACGGGTCAGAGACTGATAGAATCCGATCAAGCCGATGACGAGCGATATTAGAACAAGAACCTTCACTGGTTTCATAATGGCCTCCTGCCGATGCCCACGGTGGGGTAGGGCCAGCATATCACTGATCTGGCGCTGCGGCATGTGGCGAGCGGAAACGGCGAAGGGGCGACGGGGCGAAAGGGCGACGGGGCGAAAGGGCGATGGGGCGAAAGGGCGAAAGGGTGAAACGGCCACGGGGCGCCTGTTATTGCGGCGGACTAGCTCCGTAGGAGCGAAATCTTTATAGCTACGGCAACCGAATACGCGATCAGCTCCGTTAGGAGCGACATCAAAGAGCGCTTCTCATCGCTAGCCATTCCCCCAAACTGAGATTTCGCTCCTACGGAGCTACGCCCGTTTTTTGTGCCACGAGCTATAAATATGTGACTCCTACGGAGCCCGCGCCGTTTCGCCCCGTCGCCCATTCGCCGTTTCGCCTCCGCTATTTCCTCGGTAGCAGCCGCCCGCTGATGTTAGCACCTACTAACAGTACCACGACAGTCAGGCCCGTGGCGCAGGCAAAGCCGGTTGCCAGGGAGAACGACTGCATGATCGTGCCCAGTAAAGCTACGCCTACGGTACCGCCGACCTGGCGAGAGGCATTGAGGAGGCCGGAAGCGAGGCCTGAGTGTTTAGGATCGGATGAAGTCAAAACGCCGACGGTCATCGCTGGCATGATCGAACCCATAGTCGCCCCCAATATCCCAAGTCCGGCCGCAATGAGCCAAAGCGTGGGAACGAAAGAGGTCGCTACCAGCGTGGCCGAACCGATCGCGGCAATGGCAAATCCGAGGGAGATACGCGGACGCAAGTATCGGGGTCCGTTTCTGCTGCTTAGCAGCCGGCTCACAATCGTCGGGAACAATGTAAATGGGGTGAGCACGGCACCGGCGGTGAAAGGTCCCAAGGACAAAGCATTCTGCAGGTAAATGGATTCTACAAACAGGATGCCGTACATCGAGAAATTCAGAATGAAGCCGACGCTGATACAGCTCGAGAAGGTAGTCTAAGAGAAAAGAAAACCAGGAAGAACGGGATGGCGACTCCTGCGTTCTAGCCAGACAAAAAGCGCGATGGAAAGGATAAAGCAGCCGAATCCGGCCAGAGCGGAGCCGCTGCTCCAGCCTTGGCGGCCGGCCTCGATCAAACCATAGGTGAGCGCAAGTAAAGCGAATCCGAGCGTGGCTTGGCCCGGCCAGTCGATGCGGCGAGGCGAGTCTACCCGCGCCTCCTCAGTCCAACGGTGGTTGAGCCAGATAGCGATGATACCAACCGGAACGTTTAACCAGAAGATGCTTCTCCAACCGATCCAAGCCGTCAGTAGCCCTCCTAAAACTGGGCCGGCAGCAAACCCCAGACTGGCAGTGTTGGCCCAGGCGCTGACGGCGTGACCGCGTTCAACTGGACCTGGAAAAGCGTGGGATAAAATGGCGAGGGAAGCGGGGACCATGATCGCTGCTCCAAGTCCCTGGATGACGCGGGCGAAGATCAGCACCGACAAGGACGTGGACAAAGCCGAGAGTAAGGAGGCGCCGGTGAACAGGATCAAACCGAGTTGATAGGATCGTTTGACTCCGGTTCGATCGCCGATGGCGCCCGCCGCGAGTAATAGGCTAGCAAACACTAACGTATAGCTGTTTACCACCCATTGTAGGTCACTGATACGGTTTCCAAACTCGTGTCCCAGCACCGGGGTGGCGACGTTCAGAGCCGTGGTATCGAGCAGAACTAAGAAGAACCCAAAGCAAACCGCAAACAGGGTCCTCCGTTGACGGCGTTCCACCTCTGGTTTTACGGCCGGCACATCTAGTTCGAGTCGGTCGGTTGTGTTCACCATGGGCAAAGAATAAAGCCCGCAGATCCATCTTTAAAAATGATTCTTTAAAATACTATCAATCTGATTTAATGATCGGTATGAACGTGTCCGATCTGAATCTCTTTGCGGCTGTGGCCAGGCACGGCAGTATCACGAAAGCGGCACGCAGACTGAATACGGTGCAGTCCAACGTAACGACCCGGCTCCGGTTGCTAGAGGAGGAGTTGGGTGTGTCGCTGTTTCAGCGGCATCACCACGGAGTGACGCTGACCCGATCGGGACATGAGTTGTTGCCGTACGCTCACCAGCTGGATGTACTTCTCCAGAAGGCGAAATGTGCGGTCTCAGCCGATGGCGCGACTCGAGGCTCGCTGCGAGTAGGCTCGATGGAGACCACTGCAGCGGCGCGATTGCCGGCGTTATTGAGGAGGTATGTCCCGGCCCATCGAGAAGTGGACGTGGCTATCGAGACCGGAACTACCCGAGCCCTGACCCAAGCGGTATTGGAATATCGGTTAGACGGAGCTTTTGTGGCTGGGCCGGTTGAGTTGGACGAGCTGGAGCACACGCCCAGTTTTGTGGAGGAGCTAGTTCTAGTGAGCTCGCCTGAGCACAAATCGATAACGGACGCCCTGGAACAGGGAAAAATCCCTAAAATGTTCGTGTTTCGAGTGGGTTGTTCTTATCGCCAGAAGCTGGAACGGTTCCTGGCTGGTCGCGGCCTTAATTTGGTTAACCAACTCGAGATGGGCACGTTAGAAGGGATTATCGGCTGCGTCAGCGCCGGCCTCGGAATTACCATGATGCCGTTCTCTGTGGTGGAACGGCACGTTAAACGGGGAGAGGTCGCGATTCATCGTTTGGCGCCCGACGATGCCCGGGTTGAGACGGTGTTTATTATGCGCAGGGATATGATCCGTTCGCCGGCGTTGGAAGCGTTTCTGTCCGTGATCAGCAGTCAGTGAGAAGTTATGGGTAAGCGGTGAGCAGTGAGCAGTGAGCGGGAAGCAGTGAGCGGGAAGCAGTGACTGGTGATTGGTTCTCGAGCGGTGCGCTTAGTCTGCGCCTTTCTCCACGCGTCTGTCAGCCTGATGACTCGTGGGCTTGGTCGCGGAGGGACTGAATGAGGGTAGCCAGGCAATTATAGTCTGGGAACGCGTTCCCCCACGGCCCGTCCCGGAGAGGACGGTATGATAGATCGATATGGGGCGATGTTTTGGGGCGCTGGGTTGAATAAACAAAGAGTCTTACTTGCGTGCAACCGCTTACGAAGGCGAGTTGCTCCCCGACTCAACCAGTGCTAAGAAAGGGCTAATGCCAGCGTATGTAATTTCGGAGGTTTCTGAGGTCGTTGGCCGAAAGAGAGAGCCGGCCATTCGATCCGGTTCGAGATAATCGGTTGCTTCGATTCCTGCGAGATTTCTTGGAAACAAAAGGCTGACTAACGGCAGAGGATTGCTCAATGAATCGTCTGCGCGTTTCGGCGACGGATGCGTGCCGCCAAGGTACGCATGACGACTATCGCGAAGAAAGGCGTCTCCTGCACTAAATAAAGGAACTGCCGTTCGTCGATCTTGATGAGAACGCAATCGGTCTTGGCGATCGCCGAGGCGCTGCGAGGAGCGTGATCGATGAGAGCTAACTCTCCAAAAAAACCGTCTTCGCCTACGGTCTCGACTACTTGATCGCGGATCACGATGTCGACTTCTCCTTTTTTCACGACATACATAAAGTCGCGCGGTTGGCCGTCTTGAAAAATGATCTGCCCGGGCGAATAGGGAGTCGGAACGGCGTCTTTTTCGAAAAGGTTTGGTAATTTCATTACTGATGTTTCCGCTGATTGCCGGTTAGGGATCCGCGTGATGCGTGTAGAGAGCACAGGCCCACATCAGCTCCGGAAACGGCTTCCGAACTGATTTTTATCTCTTGTTCCCGTTGTAAAGTAAAGGGGGAAAAGGGGTGGGGTTGGCAGTTTGCGGTTAGCAGTTAGCGGTTCAGTGAGTCCCGGATGTTTTTTGGCTCCGCGACAGAATAAGACCTATGGGACCTATGGGACTTATATGATGCGGCCCGGTTTCACGATGAACCGCACATTGGTAACCGTGAACCGCAAGCCGCTGACAGTTAGCTCGGCGCCAGCGGCGTCGCTTGGCCAATGCTGGGGAGAGAATCGGAGCGAGGGCGGGAAAATCGGGCTTTGCACTCGACCTCCAGCCATTTGCGGAGGCCCGTCAACAAGAACCTGAATGACGCGGGACCTGGGATAAACCCGGGCAGGAAGAGGCGCGAATCGAGATTATGCACACCGTAAGTTCCGGCAGCGATCCGGCGTTTAGCGATGGCGGCCAGGCGCGCGTTATAGCAGCGCATAACCTTGCCGAAGAGTCCGCCAATTGGTCCTGCGTAGGGCAAAGCAGAATAGCGGTGCGGGTGGTTGCTATAAGCTTGTCCCACCGGGCCAATAAAGTAGGCGCCGATATCCAGGTAGAACGCCACGGTCATGAGCTCGGCATCGCCAAGGTAATAATATTTGTCTTTGTAGATGCTCTCGAACCAGGTGTGGAACTGCTCTTGATACAATCGGTTATACTGATCTCGTTCTTGGGAGATGTCCTTGCCGACGAACCGATCCCTCAGAATTTCAAAGGCGGTGTAACAGGTGTAGGAAATGAAATCGAACCCCTGGCTGTAGAGCGGATCAAGGAAGCCGGCGGCATCACCGACCAGGGCCCAACCATCGCCCATGGTCTGGGTGGAATAGTAGGCAAGGTTCGACCGGGCGTGCACATCCTTTTCAATACACTCCGCATCGCAGAGCGCCTTTTTGCCCAGAGGATGGGTCATCAGATGGCTCTTGAGCCGCTCGCCAAGATTTGGTCCCGGGGGCAGCTCAAAAAGGCGTTGATCGTAGACTAACCCAACACTGCAATCGCCGCCCTTTAAGGGAATTAACCAGCCCCACCAGCCGTAGCCCATTAGATGATTTGTGGCCCATTGCCGCATTGCCCAACAAGGCTCAGCAAAACCGGGAGCCGTCTCCCATATTTCCGGACCGTCCAAATCAGTGGTTTTACGGAAGCGAGCCCAAATCGCATTGATCGGGTGAGTATCTAGAGGACGGAAAAGCTTTAATTTTCTCGCGACCACAGCATTCCGGCCGGTCGCGTCGATGACCCATCGCGCGGACACCGTATGAGTTTCGTCATTGAGTTTTACTTCGATCCGGTTGTTGCCTTCGCCACCTAATTCCAAATCCAAGACCTTGGCTGGCCGCCACAGTTCGCAGCCGACGTTCAACGCCTTTTGCAGGACAACCTCATCCAGCTTTGAGCGATCGAGCTGAAATGCCGGTAGCCGGGTCTGATGTTTCGGCCCAATCTCTGCGCAGCGGGTGTAGGAATCATGGCTATGCTGATAGAACCACATCCGGAGACCAGACTTCGTGATCTGTTCGTGACCGAGATGATTGGACAGGTTCAAGACTCGGGTCAGGAAACATGCACCCACTTCACTGGTAGACTCGCCAACTTTTCGGTCAAACTGCTCGCTCTTTTCGATGACCAGTACCCGTAGTGACGGGGTTTGCCGTTTCAGCAAAAAGGCAGTGGAAGCCCCAGCGATCGCTCCTCCAATCACCACAAGGTCATAGGCAGCCTGCATGCAGTACAAGGATCTGGTTTTGCCGCGGGTTATTCAAGACTTATCCGCCTTCGCCAAGCCTACGGCGCGACAAGTTCCGCCTTAGTGTGGTACGGGGGGGATCCTACGGGAGGGATCGCGTCCTCGCGATCCGCGGTTTTTGGAAACGGAGCGTGGTTTTCAAACCGAGGCGTCGAATACCTATTTGGACCCGCACATCTTCGCGGCGCGCGAGGAAGCGCGCTCTCCCCGAAAGGGCGCCGTGCGATATCGAGAGCCTATCGCTAAGCTGTACTGGAAAAACCACTTGCTTTTAGCACCGATAAGCTATCGTGTGAACGTCGTGAAACCGCGCCACGCCATTAAATCGGCAGATAAGCATCGTTCACATCCGTCGATGCAGCTCATGGTGTGTGCACCGGCGATTCGTTGTTGGTCTGATCGTTAAGGCGACGACTAACAACACGTCCTCTCCCAGAGTTCGCGGGCCAGTCACCCCCCTTAGGCACAAGCAACCTCACAAGAACTGTTTTATGAGCTATCTCCTTGCCATCTCCGGACATCCTAACAAATTCTCGAGACCTGGTTTTTTACTTCAGGCGTTAGCCCGGCATTTGTATCCTTACCAGATTGAGCTCAAAGCCGCTTACGCGATTGACTTTAAGCCTGAGGCACCCGAAGCACCCGCACGCCTCAATGATCTAGTAGGGCTCATCCGAAATGCTCGCGGAATTTTCTTGCTGGCGCCGGTACCAAAGGAGGATTGGATTGGTTCCCTTAAGACGCTTCATGATCATTTGCCGGATCGCGTTTTCCAATACAAACCAGTGTTGGTGGTCGGTTCCGGAGGTTTTGTCGGCGAGATGCAAGACCTGGAGCGGTCGCTGGCACCTAACCTTGAACGCCTGGCGGCTCACTTATCGCTGGCTTCAGTGCACGTCGGTGTAAAGAACTGGGATTTTGTTGGGGACCAACCGCCTTCGCTAACGGTCGGAACAGAAGCTCGACTGGCAGACGCTATACGGCGATTTTGCGGCCAGGCTGCTGAAGCGGTCCGGCTTTCGGAAGCAGCGTGATCTGCGATAATCGTCCTCGTCCTCGTCGTCGTCCTCGAACCGTTCCCGACGCGCGTACGTCGCACAAGATTTGAGCTTGCCGAGAAGACGTTCCAATCCTAGTTCCTCCCGGTCTGAGATTGCGGAACTCTCGAGGACGAGGACGACGACGAGTACGAGGATGAGAAAATCGCGGCTAACCCCCGTCGCCCGTCATCGTATCTTCTAGAATGTCCGGCGAAACCTCCATGCGGTACACCTTCCAACCGAATCCTTCCAGTCGAGCGAACAGAGTGATTTGGTTGGTTCCGATGCGGAAGCTGGTGGGGCCGGTGAACGAGAAATTCTTCAGCTTGGACCAGTCGAGATCCGACGGCCCGGGAATCTTGATGAATGAATGAGTTTTGCTTTGGGCCTCGCTATTCTTCCTAACAAAATCGGCGATGGCGTCGGGTGTGCAATACATGTCGACGGCCCGATTAAGAAAGGTGGGGCCCACAAAAGCGGTCAGCGCTGCAAAAGGACTCTGATTAGAGTCTGGGCTTTCTTTTGTTTGTTGAGTAAGAATCGTCGCAACTTGTTCCTTTAGTGAATCTCGCAAGGCGGGAAAATCGACGAGGTTAGCCAGCTTGCTTGAATCTCCGGCCAGAAATGCGCTTTTCAGCGAGGATACGTAAAAGAATGGGGAAACCACATAGGTGGCCAACGCTAAGACTACCAAAACGGCCACAACGATTAACCCCTTTTTCATGGCGAGCGTTCGAAACCGTGAACGATAGCGTCGATAACTGCATCCAATAGTGTCGTCACCTTTTGAAGGTCGCCGATCTCCGGCGCCTGACGTCGAGCCAGCTTATCATGAACCGAATGAGCTAGGAACGATGCTACCAGAATTTTCAATTTTAAAAGGTCGTGGAAAAATTTCCGCATCCGGTTCGCCTCTTCCTCCCGCCCGACGATCCGGCCCTGAATATATCCCTCAAACTTCGGATCGTGAGCAGGAGAATCCGTCAAAAGGAGTAACAGCTTGTTCCCGTTTTTGAATGCGCATGCCGGTACTATTTCCTCATTCACAGACCATTTGATGGCACAGGGCAACGATCCCGACCGGCAGTCTGCGTGGGCCTTTCCCGGTGTAAGATCGCCGTATTTCTCATCGAACCGAACCAAACCGCTAAACTTTACTTGAGCTAATTCTTCGGCGGTCAGACTCATTTTCTCGCAGAATGAAGCGTTCCAGAAGGCGAAGGCATCCGTCGTAAGGTCGCCCACAGCCGCGGGTAACTTGAAGCGTTCGAGGTCAGAACAGAGGTTTCCAAAGTCGGCGGTAATAATGGGTGCGTTTCTCCTAGGCAGCGTTTTCGGTGATGCTAAGCCGAGCGGCTCGGCCCGGCAAAAGCTTTTGCAGAGAGTAAGCAACAGTGACCGCGTTTGATAAGCCTAAATTGTAGCGCGGCCTGGCGACAATGATGAAAGCGTTTTAACGCCGCTGATTGATTTTGTGCCTCTAAACGCGACGGTCTAACGTAAATCGCTGGCCCACATGTTCCGATGGTACCGAGAGCTGACATCCCGTGAGAAGAAAACCTTTTGGGCGTGCTTTGGCGGATTCGGGTTGGACGGGATGGACGTGCAGATTTACAGCTTCGTCATCCCGACGCTGATCTCGTTGTGGAAGTTAACGCCGGCCGACGCGGGGTTGCTAGCAACCTGCACATTGCTGTTTTCGGCCTTTGGCGGATGGCTCACTGGGATCCTGGCCGACCGGTTTGGACGCGTACTGATGTTGCAGGTCACAATCGCTTGGTTTGCCGGCTTTACTTTCCTCCAGGGACTTTCGGCCGGCTTTGCCTGGCTCCTGGTTGCTCGCAGTCTACAGGGTCTGGGTTTCGGCGGCGAATGGGCTGCCGGTTCTGTCCTGGCTGCGGAGACGATCCGGAGTGAGCATCGCGGAAAAGCAGTTGGCGCTGTGCAGAGTTCCTGGTCCGTGGGCTGGGCAATCGCGGCTCTGTTGGCGACCCTGTTTTTCCAGATCATGCCGCGGGACTACGCCTGGAGAGCGTTGTTTTTTGCCGGTATATTGCCGGCCTTATTCATTTTCTTTATCCGGCGTTCAGTTCCGGAACCGGATATTTATCGAGAGCAAGGGAGGGCCGGACAGCGTGGCGATCCCTTGGCGATTTTTCGCCGGGCCGTTATTGGCCGCACTGCACTCGGTGCGTTACTGGCGGTGGGAGCGCAGGGTGGCTACTATGCGATCACCACCTGGTTGCCCACATTCCTGCAGAAAGAAAGAGGCCTAACGATTCTGAGCAGCGGAGGTTATCTGGCTGTCATCATCGTCGGTTCTTTTGCCGGATATCTAGTTTCTGCATATCTCTCAGATCGCATCGGCCGGCGCTCCAATTTTATTCTTTTCGCGATTTGCTCCGTTTTAGTAGTAGTGACCTATACGGAAATACCGATCAACGACAGCTTCATGCTCGTGCTCGGTTTCCCGCTGGGCTTTTTTGCCAGCGGTGTATTCAGCGGGATGGGCGCTTTTTTTACCGAACTTTTCCCGACTGAAATTCGGGGAAACGCACAGGGGTTCTGCTACAATTTCGGGCGCGGACTTGCAGCCGGGTTCCCTCTACTGGTCGGCCTATTGTCGGCTCGGCTACCTTTAGGACAAGCGATCGGGATTTATGGTGCCGGCGCCTATCTGTTAATGGTTATTGCCGCGCTCGCCTTGCCAGAAACCCGCGGGAAGAATTTACGCGAGATCGGTTAACGGTTGTCGGCCGTTTGTGGTTATCGGTTTGCCGTTCGTCGGTCTCGGTACGATCCACACTGTCGGGCTATAGGCTGGCAACGGCCAACCGCAAATTTGTTGTCGGTTATCAGTTTGCGATTACCAGTTAACAGTTGTCGGTTCGTGGGTTCCATTACGGATCCAAAAGCTTCGAAGC
The DNA here is from genome assembly GCA_019237325.1 of Verrucomicrobiota bacterium. Classification (GTDB taxonomy): domain Bacteria; phylum Verrucomicrobiota; class Verrucomicrobiia; order Chthoniobacterales; family JAFAMB01; genus JAFAVN01. Next base: position 12,932 of record JAFAHI010000048.1, read on the forward strand.
TTTGGATCTCCAACGGCAATTGCAAACAGCAAACTGACAACCGCCAACCCCTAACCTTAAGATGATTGTTGGACACACCAACGGATTCTCTTCTCGCTTTCCAACAAGCCTTTTAGCTGCCGGGATGCTGATCATCTGCGGCTGGATTTCGCCGGTCGCCGGCGCCGATCTCTCGAAAGAAGGTTTCTCCAAGGCAACAGCGACGCAGACTGGCCAACATACTGATAGTGGAAGCTCGATGGGCCAAACGAATTACGGTGGGATGGTCGTGGTTGGGATCATCGCAGTATTAGCCGCGATCGTCGGCGCCTCGATTTGGCGGTCGCACGAGTTGGCCCTGAGAAGGGATTTAGCAATTGAAGCGGAGAACCAAGCGGCTGCGGCCCGAAAAGGCGCCGAAAATATCTTTAACCATTTGCTCGATCAATTGAGGGATAGACTCGAGCCACTGGGTCACCTCGATATCGTCGACGACGCGCAAATGATGGTGGAAACCTATTATGAAAAGTTCGGCGCCAGCCAGCAGGATCCTGAGGACCTTAACCGATGGGCTACGCTGCTACAAAATCAAGGAGACCAGTTATTAGTCCAGGGCGATATGAATGGCGCCCAAGTTAAGTATGGGCGTTCTCTAGAAATCAGCCGGCAATTGGTGAAGCAAGATCCGGAGAACAGCGCTTGGGAGGCCGCTCTTTCGGTTCGTTACGAGAAGGTAGGAGACTTATTGTTAGCCCAAGGAGATCTGAATCGAGCTCGGACCCAGTTCAGGCGTTTGCTGGAAATACAACATAATCTAGCCAGGCGAAATCCGGGCGATCTGGCTTGGCAGCGCAGCTTGTTAGCCACGTCTGAGAAGCTCGGCGAAGTATTAGAAGCGCAAGGCGATTTGAGAGGAGCTGAAGCGACCTACGCAAGCTCTTTGCAGATCATGTTGAAACTGGTGAGCCAGGATCCGATGAATCGAGCCGGGCTGCGCGAGTTATCGGTTATTCACGGTCGGTTGGGTGGCGTGTTGAAGGCTCAAGGCGATGTCGCCGGTGCAACCCGCAATTTCAAAGCCAGCATAGAAATTCTCAGCAACCTGATCCGGCAATATGGCCAGAACCCAACGCTGGAATGGGATCTCGACTGGGCAAAAGCCCAGTTAAGGGAAGGGTGAAAAAGCGTTCGGCGTTTGGCGTTCGAGGTTCGGCGTTCCACGTTTTTGCGCCGAGCAGAAGTGAGACCGTTAGCTTCAGCGAGATGCAATTCTGATATACTCGCTGTAATATGGTAAATGTAGGACTTATTTCCTGTCCGAAGCTAGGCTCAATCGTTTGGCTACTGGCTAACTTCTAACTGCGAACCGCAGTGGTCGAACGCCAAACGCCAAACCCGGAACGCCGAACGCTAGCCTCCGTTGATGGCTTTGATCGCTGCGTTGAGGTCGGTGGTAGCGGCGTTGTACTGGTCCAGGAGTTGTTGGCTGGTAAATAAGAGACGGCCGTCACTCTGGCGTGTCCATTGAGAA
>JAFAHI010000050.1 GCA_019237325.1 Verrucomicrobiota bacterium
GAGGAACCGGCTTACTTCACTGACCAGAATTTACGATGTTTGATTGTAGCGCGGATGGTGAACCTGAGCCTGGAAAACGGCAATAGCGACGGATCGTGTGTTGCCTATGTGCAGCTCGGTTGGTTTGTCGGACCACGTTTTGGCGACTATCAAGCCGCGTACCAATTTGGTAAACTCGGTTTGGATCTGGTCGAGAAGCACGGGTTGGAGCGTTTTCGCGCTCGGGTTACCCAATGCTTCGGCTATTTCATCAGGCCTTGGTCAAGACACCTGAGTGGTAGTGTCGAATTGCTGCGACGCTCATTGGCGACAGCGCAACAAGCGGGTGACCTTAAGTACGCGGTGTACGGCTGTGACCGTTTGACGACTGTGCTTTTGGCTGCTGGTGAACCATTGGTTGAGGTCCAGCGCCAGGCTGAGAGCGCCATCGAGTTCGTCAGACGAGCCAAGTTCGGCTACGTCGTTGATATCATCGTGGGTCAGCTCCGATTCATCCGGACGCTCCGAGGATTGACTCCTAGCCTGGCGTCTTTCAACGACGCGGAGTTCAACGAGGACTTATTCGAGGAACGCATGGCGGCGAATCCTCACTCGCTTTTTGCCATTTGCTGGTACTGGATTCGCAAGCTGCGAGCCCGCTTTTACGCGGGAGATTATGCATCGGCTTTGGCGGCCGCTGCTAAGGCCGAGCCGATCCTGCTACCCGGGGTTCAACATTTCGAAGTCGCGGAATATCTCTTCTACGCCGCGCTCACTCACGCTGCCGCTTTTGATCCCGCTTCACCGGAAGACAAGCTGCGGCACCGGCAAGCGCTGACCGCTGCTCATCAACAGATCTTGAGCTTGGCGGAACATTGCCCAGAGAATTTCGGAAGTTGTGCGGCCTTAGTTGGCGCTGAGATCGCCCGGATCGACGGGCGTGAATTGGATGCCGAGCATTTCTATGAGGAGGCGATTGAATCGGCGAGAATCAACAATTTTATTCAAGACGAGGCGGTTGCGCATGAGACCGCCGCTCGTTTCTACGCCGGGCGCGGCTTACAAACCGTCGCTCGCGCCTATCTCCAAAACGCCAGGGACTTGTATTGGCGCTGGGGCGCGCTCGGCAAAGTCAAACATCTGGAGCAGAGTTTTCCCGGTTTACGCGAAACCCACCGCCTCTCCGGGCCGTTGCTGGAGCAAGTTGACGTGCAGGCCTTAGCCAGCGCTTCACAGGCGGTTTCCAGCGAGTTGGATCTTCCGAAGCTCGTCGAGACCTTGTTAGTAATTGCGCTTAAAGATGCCGGTGCGCAGCGGGGTGTACTTCTCCTACTCCGGGACCAAGACCCTCAAATCGAAGCAGAAGCCCTGACCGGCGCCGACACAGTGATCGTCAATTTTCGCCAGGCGCCGCCGACGCCATTGGACCTTCCCGATTCGATCCTCCGTTATGTAATTCGAACTCAAGAAAGCATTATCCTGGATGATGCTTCCGTTCCGAACCAGTTCTCGCCGGACGAATATATCCGTAAAAGGCAAGCCCGATCCGTTCTCTGTTTCCCTCTGATTAAGCAAGCGAGTCTGACCGGTATCCTCTACCTCGAGAATAACCTGGCGTCGCATGTATTCAGTCCGGAGCGGATCTCGGTGTTGAAGGTATTGGTTTCGCAGGCTTCAATCTCGTTAGATCACGCTCGATTAGTTGCCGAGTTGACTAAAGAGATTACGGAGCGCAAGCGGGCGGAAAAAGAGCTACGAGAGAGCGAAGCCTCCTTGCGAGAAGCGCAAACCGAGCTGGCCCATGTAACTCGAGTCACCACCATGGGAGAGCTGGCTGCGTCCATTGCCCACGAAGTCAATCAACCGTTGGCGGGCATCGTCACAAACGGGAATGCTTCGCTGCGCTGGCTCTCCGGCGCCGAGCCTAACCTGGATGAAGCTCGTGAGGCGATCCGACGCATTATTCGCGATGGGAGTCGAGCCGGGCAAGTCGTGGCCCGAGTTCGGGCGCTCTCTCAGAAGACGCGGTCCGCTCGAGAATCTGTGGATATTAACGAGGCCATCCAAGAGATCGTGGTTTTGATCGGTGGAGAATTGCAGAGAAATCAGGTCGTACTGCAGATGGATTTAGCGCCTGATCTTTCTCTGGTGGTTGGAGACCGCGTTCAATTGCAGCAGGTAGTGATGAACCTGATTTTAAATGGGGTCGAAGCCATGCGGTCTGTCCCGGAGCGTAAACGAAATTTAGTGGTAAGGACTGAGGGCGGCGAAAGCGATGAAGTCCGAGTTAGTCTACAGGACTCGGGAACGGGCATTGATCCTAAGACCCAAGAAGAAATCTTTGACGCTTTTTATACTACTAAGCCCGGTGGACTCGGGATGGGATTGGCGATCAGCCGGTCCATTGTTGAAAATCATGGGGGACGCCTGTGGGTTATGCGCAACCAAGGCCCAGGTTCGACATTTTGTTTCACTTTACGGACGTGAGTGCAGATAGGTTGTAGGTTTTAAGTTGGGGCGTGGTCTCGTAGAGACCTAAATGAAGGTCGCCAGGCAATTTATTGCCTGGGCTCGGCGCGGAAAAAGATCCGTCCCGTAGGGTACGGTATGATCTGGGAATTACCGTTGTGACTCAAAGTGGGCATCGATGAGACCGAATTCAAACCGTCCCTACGGGACGGATCTTTCTTCCGCCAACCCCAGCCAGTAAACTGCCTGGCTACCTTCATTCCGTGCCCGCGGGACGGGGGACGATTCTTCGAACGTTCTGTAATTCGTTTCCTGGTTAATTCCTGTCTGGAAAAGCGTAAAGCGCTTATAACTTGGATCTTACGAATTAGTAATCTGATTGGCCCGGGAATTGATATTCGGGGATTCGGGAATAACAAGTACTCCCGCGTCAGCAGCAAAAGAGCTAATCGGCAGAAACTAATATGAATCGAATCCAACACGTCTATCTTGCCCGGCGTTCGGGTAAGAAGAAACATCACTTGATCTCGAAACGGAAGCCTCTGACTCAGTCAGCCATTCGGCTTAGTTTTGTTGTTTTCGTCTCCTGGGCGTTTGCGGCAAGCAACAGCAATGCCGGCAGTCTTTCGCCTGTGACCAAAGATCTAACCCACTCGGGGGTGCAGGTCTGGCTTGCGAAAGGTGAGCACAAGCTAAATTTGGATAGCAAAGGCGTAATTTTGAAAGGGTACGACCCGGTCGCTTATTTCACCCAGAAGAAGGCGGTGAAAGGTAGTCCGAAGTACCAGACTACCTATCAAGGTGCGACCTACTATTTCAGTTCCGCAGCGGACCTGGACACCTTCAAGAAGAGCCCTTCAAAATACGTTCCTCAGTACGGCGGCTTTTGCGCCAACGGAATGGCGAATCGGAGAGCCGATCCGGGCGATCCGACTGTCTTCTTCGTTCTTAAGGGAAAACTGTATGTCTGCGCTTCCGCAGAAGCAGCGAAGGGGTTCCAATCCAATACGCAGGCCAATGTCAAGAAAGCGGATGATAATTGGGATGACTCCTACGAGTGGTTCTATTAAGAGCAGAGTAGCAGCGCAAGCTGTGAAATGAGTTGAAATGCGGCTCCGTAGGAGCCAGATCTTTATAGCTCGGGCGAAAAAAATCGGACCAGCTCCGCTAGGAGCGACATCTAATCGAGAGCCATCTTCCATGTCGCTCCTAGCGGAGCTGGTCGCCTTTAGCATTGCCTTTGCTATAAAGATTTAGCTCCTACGGAGCTGGCAACGGCAACCCGAGTGATTCCCTTAGGTCCATCGCAACCTCCAAAATCGAGAAGGAACAGAAAATGACTCAAAAGACGGTAGCTGAAATCTTTATCGAAACGCTCATCGCCGCAGGCGTGACCAGGATTTATGGCGTCGTGGGTGACTCATTGAATGGTATTCTGGAAGAGGTTCGACGAAGCAAAAAGATTGAATGGATAGGGGTGCGGCACGAAGAAACGGCCGCATTCGCCGCTGGGGCTCAAGCGCATTTAACCGGTGAATTGGCGGTTTGCGCCGGCAGCTGCGGGCCGGGCAACATGCACTTAATCAATGGTCTCTACGATTGCCACCGTAGTCGGGTACCCGTGTTGGCTCTAGCCGCTCAGATTCCGAGTCAGGAGATTGGCAGCAACTACTTTCAGGAAACTCATCCGGACCAACTTTTCCGCGATTGCAGTGATTACTGCGAGCTGATTTCACAGACGACCCAGGTGCCGCGGGTGTTAGAGATCGCGATTCAAACCGCGTTAACCAAGAAAGGTGTGGCGGTGGTAGCGATACCCGGTGACGTCGCTCTCAAACCGGCAGCGTACCGCAAGCCGAGCGCCACCATCAAGCCATGTCATCCGGTGGTAAGTCCGTCGGACGAAGAAGTCAAAAGTTTAGCCGCGCTGCTTAATGACGGGAAAGCCGTCACCATTCTTGGAGGGGCCGGATGTGCAGGTGCGCATGCCGAACTGATGCAGCTAGCTGGCAAGCTCAAATCTCCGATTGTCTCTGCGCTAAGGGGGAGGGAACACATCCAATACGATAATCCTTACGATGTGGGCTTGACCGGTCTGATCGGGTTCGCTTCCGGCTACCACGCCATTATGGCAGCCGATACCCTCTTAATGTTGGGTACGGATTTTCCCTATACTCAGTTCTATCCAGAGAAAGCAACCGTAATCCAGGTCGATCTCCGCGGCGAAAACCTTGGCCGTCGCACACGATTGGACCTTGGGATCATTGGCGACGTAAAAGCGACCCTGCGAGGATTATTGCCGTTGGTGGGCGAGAAAGAAGATGATGCGCACCTGACACGCTTCGTCAGTCACTACCAAGATGTACGCAAGGGATTGGATGAGTTGGCGGTGGGGAATCCGGGTCGCAAACCGATGCATCCTCAATACGTCGCCAAAGTAGTGGACCAATTGGCTGCAGATGACGCGATTTTTTCTTGTGATGTCGGCACTCCGACGGTTTGGGCTGCCCGTTATCTCACCATGAACGGCATGCGGCGCCTATTAGGTTCGTTTAATCATGGATCGATGGCGAACGCCATGCCTCAAGCCATTGGTGCGCAGCTGACCTTCCCTGGCCGACAAGTCGTTACCTTCTCCGGCGATGGAGGTCTCTCCATGATGCTAGGAGATCTATTGTCGCTGAATCAACATAAGCTGCCGGTAAAAATCGTCGTGTTTAGCAATAGCGCGCTTGCGTTTGTCGAACTGGAAATGCTGGCCGCCGGCATTCTGGGGGGCGGGACCGAGTTGGTGAATCCTGATTTTGTTGGACTAGCTCGTTCGGCCGGAATGTTTGCGGCTAAAGTGGAGGATCCGGCCGATTTGAAACCGGCGGTAACCGAGGCGTTCCGGCATGACGGACCGGCGTTGGTAGAAGCTGTAGTTAATCGCTCGGAACTTTCGATGCCGCCAACCATCAAGGTGAACCAGGCAGTCGGGTTCAATCTATGGGCGCTCAAAGCCGTGCTTAATGGCCGCGGCGATGAGGTCATTGATTTGGCAGTGAGCAATCTGGTGCGGTAGCGCAATTCGTGGTCGCAGAGCCGAGCGCCTGGAGGGGAGCCGCTTGCAAACGATCCATGGACCTAATATGAATATTAAAACTATTGAACCGATTGGCCAATCGGAAGACGCGATCCGAGCTCGGATCGGTAGTCTTCTCGATGAAGGGGGCCACGACCTCTTTTTTTGTGATACGCGCGGAATGTCGGATGCCGATCTGATCAAAACGATAAAAGACGCTGACATCCTCCTACTTAGCAATCGGCCGCTTTCCGGGAATGTGATCAATGCCTGCCCCAAGCTGAAACTAATTTGCGTGGCGTTCACTGGTATTGATCATGTGGACCAAGAAGCGTGTAAGAAGCGAGGTATTGTACTCTACAATGCTGCCGGTTATGCGGTCCATGCTGTTAGTGAATTGGCCATCGGGCTGATGATCGCGCTGCTTCGGCGGATCATCCCGGCTGACGCAAAAACGCGTGCCGGCGGTACCAACGAATACTTGGTCGGGCACGAGTTGTTTGGGAAGACGCTTGGCGTCGTCGGATGTGGTCATATCGGATTACAGGTAGCCCGGTTAGCGAATGCCTTTGGCTGTCACGTACTCGGTTTCGATCCTCATGTGGTTACGATGGACGATGTCACCATCGAGCAGGTTGAGCTGGATGAGCTGTTAGGCCGGAGCGATATCGTTACCTTGCACCTACCGTTGATCCCGGAGACACGGGGCTTTATTGGACGGGCCCAATTAGAAAAACTGAAGCCTACCGCGATTCTAATCAATACCGCGCGCGGGCCGATTATCGACCAGGCGGCTCTTATAGAAGCGCTCAGCCGGAACCGGCTTGGCGGCGCCGGACTCGATGTGTTTGATCTAGAGCCGCCGCTGCCGGCTAATCATCCGATTTTGGCGGAGCCCAACACCGTCTTAACGCCGCACATCGGTTTCGAGACTGCCGAAGCGATGACAGCCAAGGCAAATATCGCATTGGGGCATCTCGAGGATTTTCTGCGGCAGCGCAGCTAAACCGAGCTATCATGACCCCGAGGCGTCAGTTCTAACTCAAGGGTTAAGCTTTGAAAATTGCTG
>JAFAHI010000241.1 GCA_019237325.1 Verrucomicrobiota bacterium
CATCGCTCAAAAAATGGTCTGCATTTTTTGAGCGATGCACGCTAGGGCAGCATAAGGGTGCGGCAAACGCCGCACCCTTATGCTGCTTTTCACCTTTCACTTCTCCTAGGCCTCCGCTTCGCTCCAACCTAGGCTAACTTGTTTCCAGTGCTTCGCACCTCCACTAGGCTCCGTACCATTGCTCCACCGCTCCATTACCCCGCGCCCTGCTTACTGTTTACTGCTTACTGCTTACTTCTCACATCCCTGGCGTTCTGCTATTATCATGCGCGTGTTGTCGGTGAGAGTCTGTTTCTTTTGCGGTCTGATCTGTTGGATCCTCTGTTCATGTACGCCGCAGGACGAAGATCATCGCATCGTCGTGAGCGTAGCGGATCAGGCTATGGACCTTTACTACCGGGACCAATTCATTGCTCGTTATCCGGTCTCGACGTCTCAGTTCGGGATAGGGGATAATCCCGGGACCTGCGCCACTCCGCTCGGACATTTAAAGATTGCCCAGAAGATTGGCGATGGTGCTCCAGCAGGAATGGTGTTCAAAAACCGCAGGCCAACGGGCGAAATTTTGATCCCTAACGCGCCCGGACGCGATCCGATCGTGACCCGCATCCTGTGGCTCAAAGGGCTAGAACCCCAGAACCGGAATGCTTACGGACGCTACATCTACATTCATGGGACACCGGTCGAGAACCAGATCGGAAAGCCGGCCAGCTACGGTTGTATCCGGATGCGATCTCAAGACATACTACGAGTCTTCACCACCGTCGGCGTAGGCACCCGCGTCGATATTGTACAAGACCACTTACCGATCGAAACCCGAGCCATTGCGCAGGCGGCCTCCCCGGGCTCTGCCGTGTCGTCAGTTAGGCGCTGAATTTGGTGAGGCGAGGCTCCTGACCGGCTGCAGATTTTTGCGACAAAACTGGTGAACCGTTTAAAGACCTGGCCCTGAGTCTTCCCGCTCTTAAAACCTCAATTCACAATACGGAAAGATCACAAAGGCCACAAAGACAGAGAATAGCCCACAACGGAGAGCGTTGCATTCCGCGTTGTAGCTCACTCGTCTGTCGACGCTGATAATCGTTGCAGTTATGGCGCTCGGAGAGACGCGACGCCCTGGGGTGCAGGATGCTTAACACCGCCGAGATATGCGAACTTTCCATCGCGCCACGTCAACAGGGAGCCGCGGCAAACATGACGTTCAGCGGCTCGCTCGGTAGACCTTTCCCGGATCTAAGCGCCACACATTTCTAATGCGGCTCCCCTCCGACCCGGGTTATGCGGCGTCATTCTCTGTCTTTGTGTCCTTTGTGATCTTTCCGTATTGTCGAAATGGATTGGGCCACATCACTCTGCCAGCGCCAATTCCTTACACCGGCCCAGATCGAGCTTCCCGGAACCCAGAACCGGAATCTGTTCGACAATTTTGATCTTCTTCGGGATCCACAAGCTCGGCAACCCGGCGGCCAATAGTTTCTCCCGGAGAATCTCCGGTTTAACCTCTCGAGCCGCTAAAAGAATTAAAGCTTCACCTTTCGCCTCGTCGGAAATACCAACGACGGCCACCGCGCGTTCTTCCTCGGATTCGAAGTTAAACTGTTTGTTGATTTCAGCCTCGAGGGTTTCATGCGGAACCATTTCGCCACCGATTTTGGAGAAACGTGAAAGCCGGCCCTCAATGTACAGAAATCCATCTTCATCGATCCGCGCTAAATCACCAGTCTTAAACCAGCCTTCTTCAAGTACCTCCGCCGTCTGTTGGGATTGGTTCAGATACCCCTCGAAAATATTCGGACCTTTGAGCCACAGCATGCCGAGCTCCGTACTCGGCAATAGTGCGTCGGTCTCAGCGTCTCGAATCCGAGCGGCTTGCCCAGGTAGAAGCTTGCCAACCGAGCCCGGACGCGATGCCGGTTGAATCGTATCGTTCGGATGACTCGGCAGCGGATCTGGAAGATTTACGCTCACCACGGGCGCGGTCTCGGTCAGGCCATAGCCCTCGTATACCGGTAGACCGAAACGTGCCTCAAAAGCCTCCGCCAGATCGCGAGACAATTTCTCTGCCCCGACGATCAAGATCTTGAGACTCTTGAACTGCTCTGGTTGGGTGCGGCGTAGGTAACCCCGCAGAAAAGTTGGTGTGGTGATTAGCAAGGTGATCTGGTGTTTTTCTACGAGCTCCGCGTTCTTCACCACGTCCACCGGAGTCGGATAAGTCACCATCCTGACTCCCTCTGTAATCGGGTACCAAAGTGTCACCGTGCACCCGAAACAATGGAAGAAAGGCAGCGAAGCCATAATGGCGTCGGTCTTAGTCTGGTTCAGGTACCCGCTGAACTGAGCGATATTTCCGAGGATGCTGCGGTGGGTAAGAATGACTCCTTTAGGGTCACCGGACGATCCGCTCGTAAATAGCAGAACGGCTTCATGTTGGTCGCCCAACTTAGGTAAGCCAAGGATGGAGCCCAGCAGCCACGAAGGGGTCAGCATCGCCACGATCCGCCAGAGGATAATCCGCGGCTTAAGCTCCGGCATCATTTCTTCGAGGCGATATACGTTTTGTGGCCACGGGAAATCCATCAACCGTTTCATGACCGGTTTAGCAGAGATAGCGTGCGCAATCTCCCCATTTCGGATCGCGGACTCCAACGCCGCCCGGCCGGCGGTAAAGTTGAGATTGACCGGCGTTTTATTCGCCAGCGTGACTGCGATGTTTGCTACCACGGCGCCGGCTCCTGGCGGTAAAACAACCGCTACCCGTTGATCCGGAACATTGCGTTTGATCCAGCGGCTCAGGGCAATACTCGCTGCTAAAAGGTCACCTCGCTTGACTTGGCGCCCGTCCATCCCATCGATCACACCGACCTCGAATTGCTTCTTTTTTAATCCCCGGATAGTCGCTCGTCCCAAGTGACGCCGTATCTCCGGGCGCTGCTGGAAGCAGAACTCGCCAAGCTCAAGCAGTTCCTGACGGGCAACCGTGATGTCGATTGCGCGCGGTTCGATCGGCTTGCCAAACGCGATGGTGATGTGTTGAGGAACGCGGCGCGGCCATTTAAAGAAATAGCGTCCGCGTTCGAAAGAAAAAATCGATCCCCAAAGACCGTCTAACCACACCGGCACAACCGGTGCGTCGGCTAGTCGCGCAACCAGCTCAAACCCTTTGCGGAGT
>JAFAHI010000002.1 GCA_019237325.1 Verrucomicrobiota bacterium
CCGCCTGCTAGCACACGGCCACGCGGCAAACACGGCTTTCAAAAATGTGCGCGCAAACAAGGTCCGGGCAATAGCGGCTCCCCCTCCAGCGCGCCGGGCCGATCGCCACTTCTCACCTCCACAGCGCCATTTGCATGCTCCCGGCCCGGCGTTTAGGTTTCCAAATGGCTGAAACTCCGTTTCCGTCGCCAGAGGAATTGCAAAAGAAGATCCAAGAGTTCATGAAAGCGAACTTTGGCGACAAGGTTTCTGTTGCTGCGTTTCCGCAACCTGAGGTGACCGAAGAAGAACCTCCAGCGCGCAAAGAGACCTTCGATCCGTTCGAATTCCATTTAACACCGAGGCAGATCAAAGCGCATCTAGACCGCTACGTAATCCAGCAGGATGAAGCAAAAAAAACTTTAGCTATCGCAGTTTGCGACCACTACAATCATGCGAATTTGGTCCGTCGGCTTGAAAAGGAAGATCCCAAGGCTGCGGCTGACCTGGAATATTCCAAAGGAAATATTCTGATCCTGGGTCCCACCGGGGTCGGAAAGACCTATCTGGTCAAGCACATTGCCGATTTGATCGGTGTCCCGTTTGTAAAGGCCGATGCCACCAAGTTCAGTGAAACTGGTTATGTCGGCGGCGATGTTGAAGATCTGGTTCGCGATTTAGTTAACCGGGCGGGCGGTGACCAAACGTTAGCTGAATACGGGATCATTTACGTTGACGAGATCGACAAAATTTCGAGCAGCGGAAATACCGTCGGTCGTGATGTCAGCGGTAGAGGCGTGCAGACCACGCTCCTAAAGCTGATGGAAGAAACCGAAGTTCCGCTCCGGAATCCCATGGATATCCAGTCGCAGCTGCAGTCTGCCATGGAGTTCCAACGAAAGGGCAAGATGAAGAAGGAGATGATTAATACCCGACACATCTTGTTTATCTGTAGCGGAGCTTTTGATCGTTTACGCGACCAGGTTGATCGCCGGCTTACCGAATCCAGTATTGGGTTCGGCGCTTCCGCTGAGCCGCAGCGCACGAGCGAGCTGTTGCGGCTGGCCAACACCAGGGATTTCATCGACTATGGCCTTGAACCCGAGTTTATCGGCCGTTTGCCGATTCGAGTCGTCTGTAACGAGCTGGCGACGGACGATTTCTTCCTCATCCTTAAAACGTCCGAAGGGAGCATTATTCGTCAATATGTTCGAGCCTTCGCAGCCTTTGGTATCGAAGTAAAATTTACCGAAGACGCTCTCCGGGAGATTTCGGAGCGCGCAGCGGTGGAGAAGACGGGCGCTCGAGGATTGGTCACGGTTTGCGAGCGCGCGCTGCGAGAATTTAAGTTCGCACTGCCGGGTTCCGGAGTCCGGACGCTGACCATCGACGCAAGCGTAATCAAGAATCCTAACGCGACACTGGAGAGACTCTTAAAGGAGGCACGTGCCCAAGCCGAGCTCAACGAGGCCGAACAAGTGCGTCAGTTTGCCGTGGTCTTCTCTCAGAAGTACGGAGTGGACTTTTCCATCGAAGAAGCGGCTATTCCCAAGATAGTGGCGCGCGCTCGTGATGCCGGACAGCCGGTCTCGGAATACTGTGCGGTTTTGTTCAAAGATTATCCTTATGGGCTGAAGCTGTTGAAAGACCGCGACGCCAGTCTCGCTTTGGTGTTTCCAGAAAGCGCCGTCGAGGATCCAGACAAATTCCTCAGCGAAAAGGTCGTGGACTTTTATCGTAAAGCGAATGCCACCGCCTGAGCCCGTCCACACGGAGAACGCAAAGCAGTAAAAAGACAAAAAAATTCACAGCAAGGCCGCAAAGGCCACAAAGATGGTCTCTACTAAAAATTTAAAGGCTACTTCCCAATCCGTGTACCTATTTCCTTCTCTTTGCGGGCCTTGTGGCCTTGCTGTGTAAATCATTTTCTGCGTCTTTGTGCTGAGTTCTGTTTCGAACGTGCGACGCCTGTGCGGAAAGTAGAATATCCACCGCCATTGCAAGAGTTGATCCGGCAGCTCCACCGGATGCCAGGTATTGGTCCGCGGAGTGCCGAAAGAATCGCACTCTGGATGGTTCAAGCGCCTAATTCGCGGCCGGGAGAGATTAGTGACGCCATCACCCGGTGTGCGAAAGCGATTTTGAGCTGTCGCGACTGCGGCTTTTTTGCGGAGGGAGAGCTCTGCGCAATCTGCAGTGACCCTGGGCGAGACCGGTCAGTTTTGTGCGTCGTTGAGCAGCCAACCGACATTCTGCCTCTCGAACGAATGGGTGCATTCCAGGGTGTCTACCACGCGCTGGGCGGGAAATTGTCGCCACTTAATCACGTGGGGCCGGAAGATCTACGTTTCGATGCGCTAATTCAAAGGATCAAACAGGCTGCTCCGCGGGAACTGATCCTGGCGCTGGGCGCCGACGTCGAAGGGGAGGCCACTGCTAGTTACCTCT
>JAFAHI010000359.1 GCA_019237325.1 Verrucomicrobiota bacterium
AATCCGGATGTGACCTACGCTCAATACCAAGAGTTCTGCGAGACGCGTCCGCCCGAAGTCGTCGCGAACATCGCGATCTGTCTCATCCATCAGACCAACTATTTGCTGGATCAGCAAATACGCCGCCTTGAGCGCGATTTCCTAATCGACGGCGGTTTCCGCGAGCGCATGACGCGCGCACGGCTTCAGCAGCGTCGCCAGACCGAGAAGGAGAAGAGTCGCCACCCCTCCAAGAAACGACACGGCGACCTATAGGTCATATAGGTCCTATAAGTCCCATCCGTGGCAGCCGAACCAGCTCCGTCCTTGAACGCCGCTCTACCTGCGCCTACCGTCCTATCACATGCCCCCAGAAGATTCAGTCCTGCTGCGAATTTTTACCGGCGATGACCACCGCTATCAGCGTCTGCCATTATTCGAAGCCATCGTCCTAAAAGCCCGCGAGTCTCATCTAGCAGGCGCTACAGTTCTGCATGGCATCCTGGGCTTCGGTAAATCCAGCCGGCTCCATCAGAGCAATCCGCTTATTCTCTCTTCCGATTTACCCGTGGTCGTCGAGATTGTGGATCGAGCTGACAAAATCGAGGCGTTCCTGTCCGTCCTCGAACAGATGATGTCTAGCGGGTTAGTCACAATGGAAAGGGCTCATGTGGTTAAGTGATACCGCCGAATCCCTCACCAGAAATTAGCAGTTCCCCGAGCCGGGATTTACCACAGGAGTGCATGCTACTCCGCATCTTCTTAGGAGAAGGCGACGAATACAATCGTCGGCCTCTTTATAAGGCGATCGTACTTAGAGCTCGGGAGCTTCGTCTGGCCGGAGCGACGTTACTTCGCGGTCGAATGGGGTTTGGCCGGTCGAATCAGCTGCACAACGCCAGCATACTCATGCTTTCTTTCGATCTTCCGATGGTCCTGGAAATCGTAGATACTCCCGAAAAAATCGAAGCGTTTTTGCCCGAGCTCAAAAAAATGATGCGCAACGGATTGATCACCACCGAGCGAGCCCAAATTATCCGATATCAGGCTTGACGGTTATTCCCTTAATAAGAAATCGCCTGAACGCGCTCGATGGTGATCAAGCCTGGCCCGATGATTGCTTCAACTGTCGGCAAGAAGCTGCGGATCTTTTCTTCGGCATCGACCATCTCGATCACGATCGGACAATCGAACGACAGCCGTGGAACTGGATTCTTGTCGATGTGGCTAGATTTTCCGAATCCCATCGGTCCTCGAAATACGGTCGCCCCTGCTAAATGCTGTTCCCGTGCTCGTAGCACAATCACCTTGAACAGAGGCTCCCCCTGAAAGAGATCATTTTCCCCAATAAAGATCCTTAACAGAACCGCGTCTCTGGGAAGTTCCATGTTACTATCCGATGATCTGCCAGCCTAGCACAACACCTGCATAACAGAGAGCGGTCGAAACCAACATATTAAGAATTGCGACCAGCCATCTTCGCTCCAATAGGAGGTTCCAGGTTTGCAAACTGAAAGATGAAAATGTGCTAAGCCCACCGCAGACACCGATCGCCACGAGTTGTTGGAGCGCGGTCGCCAGTTGCTGATCGGCTAAATGGGCAAGAAACCCTGAAAGCAAGCCTAGCAAAATCGACGCGACGATATTGACCGCTAACGTTCCGAAAGGAAATGTTTCGCCAAAGCGCCGGGCGATCAGGCTGGACAACCAGAAACGCCACACACTTCCTAGCATGCCCCCGATAAAAACAAGCAACATTGCCAACATCACGATCCACCCTCTAGGTCCGCAACCATCGGATCAAGCGCAGCACTAGCCGAGGAAAAGAGGCTGCGGCCATTGCTCCTAACCACACCGCCAACAGGCACAGGAGATGAGATAATCCGATGTTCAAGCACAGCTCTAAGCAAGCGCCGTGACGGGCGGCGTTGAACGAGATTAAACTGAAGGTGCTGAACGTGGTGTACCCTCCGCAGATTCCGACCAACAAGAAGACCCGGCTGTTCGAACCCAGATAAATTTCTCCGGAGGGATCGGAGAGAAAATTCAGGAATGAGATAAGAAAACAGCCGCTGATATTAATCAAAAGAACGGCTGCAAACGGCCAGACGGGCAAAGGAGCCAGCCATTGGGTAATGCCAAATCGCAAGACGGATCCTAGTCCGCCCCCTATCGCCACCAGACTGTATTTTCTCATTCCAACCTATTTCGGACTCAACACCAACACGCTGCCGTGAAGGTTGCGTGTCTGATTAAAACACCTGGCCAAATCTATTTGTTTGGTAGGAGTCATCAGCCCGAAAGGGCGGTTGGCCGAGATTTCGGCAGGCAAACTCCATTGCCGCAGTCTTTAATTATCTGAGTTTAAGCCAAAAACAAGTGGAGGATTCTCAGGACGAGACAGAACGTAAATAGATGTCCTCTTTCTCTGTGATCGATTTCAGTTGCTGGCTGGTGGTCTTCCTGGGCTCGATGACTGCCCATGAAGCGTCCCATGCCTTTGTTGCCAAGTGTCTTGGTGATCCAACGGCTTATCTGGGCGGCCAGGTCACGCTGAACCCGATCCCTCATATTAAGCGCGAGCCTTTCGGAATGTTGCTTCTTCCGATTCTTTCCTATGTGGCTTCCGGGTGGATGATCGGGTGGGCGAGTGCGCCGTATAATGCCGCTTGGGCTGGAAAGTTTCCCCGGCGAGCCGCGATCATGGCTTTAGCGGGACCGGCCGCGAACTTTATCATCGCGTCGCTCTGTTGGTTGGGGCTGAAGTTCGGATTAGCAGCTGGCCTTTTCGCCCCAGGCTTCACCGGGCGTTTTTCTGAAACCGTCGTTCCGGTCGAACCAGGTTTTTGGAGTGTTGCAGCCATCTTGCTGAGTCTCGGATTTTCCTTGAACCTACTCCTCGGCGTTTTTAATCTGATTCCGTTTCCACCGCTTGATGGCAGCGCTCTCCCTCTCTTGTTTCTCAGCAGTGAGATGTCGCAAGCGTACCAAAAAATCAGCCGCAGCGGCTTAGCCTTTTTGGGAATCCTAGTTGCCTGGCAAATTTTCCCCCGAATCTATCGCCCTATCTGGTACTGGATGGAGTCGACGCTCAGATAGTTCACCGTTCACAGTTCGCGGTTCACTGTTCACGGTTCACCGTTGGCGAGGCTTCTCGTCTAGTGCGTGTGAACGCGAGACCCATGGCCTATGCCGCTCTGTACTCCGTCCTCGGACGCACGGGCGCCAACTGCGAACTGCGAACCGCGAACGGTGAACTCTTCTAGCCCGGCGGCCAATGCATCGGACGGCCGCCTAACAGATGGACGTGAAGATGCGGAACAGTCTCTCCACCGTTGCGACCGCTATTGATCACCAACCTGAAACCGGTTTCACTGAGGCCAAGATCTGTAGCAATTTGCTTCGCCGTTAACAAAAGGCGACCAATCAACGCGCCGTCGCTCGCCTGGGCTTCCGCAATCCGCGGAATAACTCTTTTCGGAATCACCAATATATGAACCGGCGCTTGTGGATTGACATCGTGGAACGCCAAAATCTCGTCATTTTCGAAGGCGATTTTCGCCGGGATTTCTCGAGCAACGATTTTTTCGAATAAGGTCATCTGATCGTTAACAGGACCTCAGATTTATCCTTTTCAAGCTGCGCGCGCAGAAAATCGACGATTTCTGTGCGCAACTCGGAACAACCGCGACTCCACGTTTTTACCGATTGAAGAAAACGGACGCAGTTTTGCAGACCCAAGACGTTAATGTTGGGCGATCGTCGCGAAAGGATTGGCTGCATTCTTTCTTTTAAAAGTTGGAAGAACGCCAACTCGTAACCAGGACCGGCCTCCGCCGCTAGATCAGACAGCGAGATCACGCACGGCGGCTCGAGGGTTTCGTATTTTAGTGCGATCTCCCCGTGACCGATCGCTTGCAATGCTGACCGGATAACCTCGTTCAATTCGGGAATGCTGATCGCGGGCTGATCGTAGCAACCTCTCAGAAAACAGAGAATGCTCTCGGTAACATGCTCCGCAAGCCACCACTGCGTGTAGCCGGCCTTTGCAGCGGCTCGACCTAAACATCCACACAACCAATCACGGCGGATTATCTCGATTGATCCGTCGTCCAGCCGAAGTACGGGTATTGAGTCGCGGAGTGCGATCACGGTATGAAGAGCTCAGGTTGTTGAGCGTTACGTTTTGCTTTTTTGCCGAGTGATTCGATC
>JAFAHI010000361.1 GCA_019237325.1 Verrucomicrobiota bacterium
CCAGTCCGCGTTACTTCTCAGGGTGGCGTGTCGGTCGAAGTTGGCGTGCGAGCTTCCGCCCTGTGGGCGAAGCATGAGATCCGGCCCCGAGCCGGTTCCCTGGAGAGATGCATTACGGCTACCCTCTCTGGCCGCTTCGGTGCGTGGCGCTGTCATGGGAAGACAATGGTGATTCATTCAGACCAGATGAAGTCCCACGTCGTCTTTGCTGGACGTTCAAGCAGAGAAAACGCGATCTATAAGGCAACGCCGAAAGGATGCGTGATGCGGCGAATCCGTGAAGCCGTCTCCGGCTCTACGGACTTATGGGATGGCAGCAGAGCGGTAGTAGCCTTCTTCCCTGCTGGGGTTGGGGGGCGGAGGTGAAACGCAAAACCGTTTCAAGTGAGCAGGCCTGGTTTGACGTGGACATGGGAAAGTTAGCCGCACGGTTGAAGCCACCAAATGGCCCGCCCGGTCCTCTTTCGGGCAACCCGGCGTTTTCCGCTAAGAAACGTCTCGCAATACCCGTCAGGTCTGGTCTGCGGCAGTATCGTGACTGGAGACTCTCATGTCCAAGATCATTAAAGCCCACTCCCTAACGGGGCGCATCACCGACGGGTTGATGCTCGACAGCTTTAAAGCTGTCAAGCGCAACCGTGGCGCTGCGGGCATCGACAAGGTCAGCATCAAGATGTTCGAGGCCAACCTTGCCGACAACCTCCGGGCGTTGATGCGGGATCTGAAAACGGGTTCCTTTCAGCCTCACCCGCTTCGTCGTCATCTCATTCCCAAGAATGAAACGGAGTTTCGCCCGCTGGGCATTCCGGCCGTCCGTGATCGGGTCGCTCAGGAGGTGGTTCGCCGTCTCCTGAACCCGATCTTTGAACCTCTGTTCCATCCCTCCTCCTTTGGTTTCCGCCAGAAGAGGAACTGCCATATGGCCATCGAGGCGGCTCTCGAACTCCACGATCTAGGCTTCGGCTGGGTGGTCGACGCCGACATCAAAGGGTTTTTCGATAACCTCTCGCATCGGATCATTATGCAGTCGGTGGCCGAACGGGTCGCCGATGGCAACATTCTCGATCTCGTTGAAAAGTTTCTCACGTCTGGAGTCATGGATGGTGGCGTCTTTAAGCCGACTTCAATCGGCACCCCCCAAGGCGGGGTGATTTCTCCACTTCTGGCCAACATCGTCCTGAATTATCTGGATTGGCAACTACACCATGCCGGCTATCGGTTTGTTCGTTACGCCGATGACTTCGTGGTGCTCTGTTCAACTCCACTCCAGGCCAAAGAGGCGCTGGCTTTCGTGCAGCAGGTCCTCGAACAGCGGCTCCAACTGCAACTCAGCTTGGAGAAAACCAAGGTCACTTCCTATGGCAAGGGCTACTCCTTCCTGGGATTTATCCTCTCCCGTCGTTCGCGGCGTATGCGGCCCAAGTCGCTGAAGAAATTCAAAGACAAGATTCGGGAAATCACTTGCCGGAAGCACAACCTGGATTCTGCCCTGGTGGAGGAACTCAACCGTGTCATTCGGGGTACCGCTCAATACTTTGCCACTTGGTTCTTCACGGCTCGCCATAGCTTCAATCGCCTTGATTGCTGGATTCGCATGCGGCTTCGCTGCATGAAAATCAAGGTGAAAAGCCGCTGGCACCATCTGAAGCTCCAGAACAAAGTCTTTGATCGGCTCGGTCTTCTTCGTCTGGAAGCTTTTCTGCTCGTTGCCCGTGACAGAAAGTCGCGATACCGCCCCTCTTCGGGGGCAATCACTGCGGGGTCGCCCGGTGCATGAAACATGCATGCCGGTAAATGGGGAGAATCGACTCCTCTGCGACGAAGGGGAGGCGGTGGCTTGCCCTCCGCCTTACCCTCTGGTTGGTTCAAAGTCGCGGAGCGTCCTTACAGATTTCTGCGTAGCACTCCGAATGAATTATTAAGGTGGCTTCGCGTCTTTGACCAAACCGCCCCGTCTGCGCCAATTCGGATGCTGCGCGATATTTTATTAATGGCGCAGCCACCCCGCCTTGGCTAAGCTTGGCTAAGGCGGGGACTGAAGCCTCGTGCAACAATTTCGCCACCGGTCCAAAATGACCGATTTTCAGACCGGATTTTGGCCATTTTGACAGGGTCAGCGCCAGTCCCCGCCTTGGTTAAGGCGGGGTGTCTGTGCGCATCAAAGATTCCAGAAATGCGCACAGACGGGGCGGTTGGTTCAAAGTCGCGGAGCGTCCGTATGAATTATTAAGGTGGCTTCGCGTCTTTGACCAAACCGCCCCGGCTGCGCCAATTCGGATGCTGCGCGATATTTTATTAATGGCGCAGCCACCCCGCCTTGGCTAAGGCGGGGACTGTAGCTTTCCCCCTACAATTTCCCCGACTGCGCAAAAAGGCCGGGTAAGCGCCAGTCCCCGCCTTGGTTAAGGCGGGGTGGCTGTGCGCATCAAAGATTCCAGAAATGCGCACAGACGGGGCGGTTGGTTCAAAG
>JAFAHI010000432.1 GCA_019237325.1 Verrucomicrobiota bacterium
CGCCACCGCCGGCCTTTATGTGATGAACCATGCCAGTCATCTGCTATTGCTTATAATCGTGAATCCATTCGCCTACTTCATTTGGTCCTATCGTCTCACGACGATTCCCCTTGACACCGCCTGGGGTGTGGCTTTGCTCTTCCTCGGCGTGGACTTGGTCTATTATTGGTCGCACCGCGCCGCCCACGAGATCCGCTGGATGTGCGCCAACCATGTCGTGCATCACACAGCCGAAAAAATTAGTCTCCCGGTTGGGCTTCGGGTGGGATGCACAGAGTTGCTATCCGGGATCTGGCTGATCTACGTCCCGCTTTACCTGCTCGGGTTCAATCCGGCGGCGGCCACGGGGATGTTGGCCTTAAACAAAGTATATATGATCTGGCTGCACACCGACTTCGTGGGCCGGCTCGGTCCGCTCGAATGGGTCCTCAACACACCGTCGCACCATTGCCTGCATCACGCCTCGAACAGTGAATATCTCGATCGAAACTACGGCGGTATTCTGATCATATGGGATCGGCTTTTCGGAACGTTTGTGCGAGAGAAACCGCAAACCGAAACCGCTTATGGTCTGGTACATCCCATCGGGAGCCTTAACCCGATCAAAATTGCTTTCCATGAAATGGGGCGCCTTGGCGCGTGACATCGGCCGCGCCCGGTCCTGGCGGGAACCTCAAGCGTCCCCTCATTTTCAGTGCGACATAAAAGAATCGGGTGGCTGTCGGATGGTTCCGGAAAGAATCTGGGAGCTCCTGGAACTGTCAGATTATTGCGAAAGCGGCGGGGCGATTCCTCGGCGCCTGCTGATGGGCGAGTCTGTCTCCCGACAGCGATTCGGGGGGGTTTATGGTCATCAGGGAGCGCTTCTCGTACAAGGCAATTCACGACACTCTCAGTAGCGTTCTCGAGAACGACCTCCACGCCAAGCGCATCAACTCCCTCTGCGATGCCACGTTGGGGGTGTTACACAGCGGCTCGCTGGCGATCTGTGCCATTGGCCAAGGCCTCGCCGCGGCCCGCAGTCTGAAGCCGAAACATGCCATCAAGCAAGTGGACCGGCTCCTGTCAAACGAAGCCATCCATGTTGACGATATTCTGGTGCGCTGGGTTCCGTTCGTCATTGGCGCACGCGACTCCATCATGGTGGCCATGGACTGGACCGACTTTGATGCCGACAACCAGGCCACCATCATGCTGGCGTTGATCAGCGATCACGGCCGCTCGACACCCCTGGTTTGGCTGACCGTAGATAAGAGCACGCTCAAGGACCACCGCACGCTCTATGAGCATCGGGTGTTGGTGAGACTCGCCGAGCTGGTGCCGGCGGGCATCAAAGTGTGCATCGTTGCCGATCGGGGTTTTGGCGATCAAAAGCTGTACAAAATGCTATCAGAGGAGTTATATTTTGATTTTGTCATTCGCTTTCGTGGCAACATAACCGTGACTTCCGCCAATGGCGAAACCCGCACCGCTGCCGATTGGGTACAAGCTGGTGGTCGCGCACGTGTGCTGCGCCGCGCCGAGGTCACCGCCGATCGCTGCCGAGTAGGAACCGTTGTCTGCGTTCAGGATCCGGATATGAAGCAAGCCTGGTGCCTGGCCGCCAGCAGCACCGATGCCACCGCCAAGCAGCTGATCGGCTACTATGGTCGTCGGTGGACGATTGAATGCACGCTAAGAGACACGAAGGATTTGCGTTTCGGCATGGGTCTGGGAACGATCCATGTCAAGTCTCCCGAACGACGTGACCGGCTATGGCTGATCAATGCGTTCGCAGTGGTTCTGTTGACGCTGCTCGGTGCAGCAGGCGAGGCGCTTGGCTACGATCGGATGCTCAAAGCTAGCACCACCCAGCGTCGCGTTCATTCGGTCTTCCGTCAGGGCTGCCTGCTTTACGATCTCCTGCCGACTATGCGCGACGAGTGGCTGGTCCCGCTGATGCAGCGGTTCTCCCAAATGCTGCAAGATCAACCTCTTTTTGCAAACGTTTTTGGACCGATCTGATAAATGAGGGGATTCTTGAGAGGTTGGCCTGGTTCGGACAGGCTAGAACCGCTTTACATGACAACGAAGAGCGCGTTCCTGTGGGCCGGGCTAGCTGTCGCGATTGTAAAATCGACTTCAAAGAGAATCGAGGACATAGATCTTCTTGCAAGCCTCTACGAATCGGTTCGACGCCAGCGTCAAGAGCTACGCGAAGCCTACGCAATGCCTTCGCTGGAAATATCAAGTGCGGGGGAAGTAGATGCCTTCGGGCCTGGATTGAGGAAGGCCTGCTCAGATGTGATGTCCGGCTTCCTCCAAAGCCTAAAGTTGATAGGCCTTCTGCCCGCGGGTCTAGACGGACAGTTAGGCGGCTTAGAGGGGCAGTTAGTCAACCAAGCGATTAAGAAGGGCTACAAAGAACTGATGGACAAGGACCTCATCTCCGATCCCGTCCTAGGAGGAATTGGTGAGGCAGCAATAGCAGCCATTGGTGTTGTTCCATACTCGTTCACGAAGAAAACAAATAAGGGTGAGACATCTCATGTGCGCGTTAAGGCTCTACTTTGGAGCTACGAG
>JAFAHI010000629.1 GCA_019237325.1 Verrucomicrobiota bacterium
GATGAATTTAATGGGCAATCGTTCGATTACGTTCTAACGGTGTGCGACAGCGCCCGGGAATCTTGTCCTACCTTTCTTTGCTCGGCTCGGCATCTGCATCACGACTTCAAAGATCCGGCGGCTGTCATTGGATCGAGGAAGAATGCCTTGACGCGTTTCGGCGCGTACGGGACCAGATCCGCGAGTATTTGCGAGAGTTCGCTCTGACGGTCGCCTAGAATTCGTTCCACGTCATCTGGTACAGTTTTTCCTTTTACCGCGTGGACAAAGTCTGCGTCTTGCGCCTAGGCTTAGCAACGGAAAACTGATTCCAGAGATTCTGCGACGATGTTCTGCGAAAATCCCTAGTAGACGAATCAGTCGAATAAATAGTAAGGCACCGTTGAGCGAATCCATCCCCGGTCCGGCACGGGATTCGAGGAAAATTGAAGCCCACTCGCCCGTGGCTGGCCTAACATGGCCTCTTTCACGGTTAGTTCCTAAGGAAACGGCCTGAGGAACGGCACTTCCGCGGAGGCAGAGTTTATAAAATAGGAAGTCCACGCGAGCGGTTGGAGGCGAAACATGCTCGGAACCCTTTAGGTCAAAGGACCAGTAACTATTAACACCTGGAAACAAAGGTTATGGACTCGGCCAGTGCCTCGGCGGAGTATTCAGAAAATCCAAAAGACAAACCCTCTGAATTGAAAGAGACAGTTTCAGCTGTGGCCGATCAGGTTCGCCAAGCGCGCGAGTCAGCTCAGAGATCCTTCGAGACGTACGTTAGAGAACAACCTATCCGATCGATCTTGGTCGCGTTTGGCGCCGGAGTAATCTTCGCGCTGTTGATCCATAAATAGACGGTCTGGAGTTGAGGATCCGGCTTTACCTACCCCCAAGAGGTGATCCCTTTGGCTGGAGAACGAGCAACATCTTGGTCCAGACGGCGCTTAATGGGCGAATAAGTTCTGGCGAAGAGAGTACCGGGACTCTTTGACCCGGAGCTTGTGCGGCTCATCCGTTGTTATCAATCTTTCCGTTCGCTAGGGAGCCGAGTAAGTCTGTTAGGAATTAGCTCGTCATGGGTTCGTTACCTCAGTTTCCTTTTTCTCCACTCTCACCGCGTGTCGATCTGGAAGAACGTGTGATCCGTAGAAATCAGCATAGACTTTCGTAAACTCCGCGCCGAACAAAAGGATCTGCGCGGAATAAAAGATCCACAGCAGTAACGTAACCAGCGAACTTGCGGCTCCGTAAGCGGATCCGGCTGCGCCGTTCCCCAAGTAAAGGCCGAGCAAAAATTTCCCAACGACGAAAAGAATTGCCGTCAAAGCAGCGCCCGCCCAAACGTCTTTCCACGCGATTTTAGCGTCCGGCAGGTAGCGAAAGATCATTGCGAAAAGCAGCACGATAATCGCCAAATCGAAGAGATAGAAAACGGCTAAACCAATATAATGTCCTCCGGGCACGATGGTTTGGAGGTAGTTATGCAGTGCTTTCAGGACGCCTTCGAGAGTCAATGATACGAGCAGTAGGAAGGCGACACCTGCCACCATGCCAAAAGAAAGGAAACGGGTTCGAACAAAGCCCCAAATTCCTTGTCCCGGCTTGGGTTTTACACTCCAAATCGTGTTTAGTGCGTCCTGCAGCTGACCAAAAATCCCGCTGGCGCCGAAAAGAGCGATTAAAATCCCAATGGCAGTGGCAATAATTCCTGGCTTAGGCTGTGCCGCGTTATTAGCAATGTCCGCAACGACCTTGATGGCGTTCGGATCCATCAAATAGCGCAATTGTTCGAGAATTTTTTCGCGAGCCTGCTGACTACCATAAATCAAGCCAAAGACGCCTAGAAGAAGCAGAACGAGTGGGGCTAAGGAAAAGACAGTGTAGTAGGCGAGAGCGGCACCCAACTGTGGGCACTTATCGCGGCTCCATTGCGAAGCAGTCCGAGGAAAGAGTCCCAACAGCCGCGTCGGAAACTTTTCTTTTCGATTCCTCCCAGGAGACGACTCCATCGGTTGGCCAATCGAGGGAATCATTCCCTCGGCTTTATGTTCTACTGACGGTCCAGCTTTTGGGATTTTTCGCCGAACCGCGATTTCCTTTTTCAACGACTCAGTCCAAGAATTTCCGAAGCGCCGGAGTAAGTCCAACAGAATGCCGGCGACGAGTTCGATGACCAAGCGAAAGAACCCGCGACTATCATTTTCCCCGCGCGCAAGCTTTCGATATCTTTGCCTCCCGGGTTTCGAGCGTCGATCAGGTGATGTGGTGGGCCATTCTTGCACGTTTATAGATTTCCCTTCCGACAAAGGCGGTAATGATCGGTTTGACGAGAGACCAAACTGAGTCGGCTATTCGAGATCTGTCCTTTTTCGCTTCCTTAGTAGAAGGGTTTCTGGTCTCCTGCGCGCTCGGAGAATCAGCCTGAAGGTAAATTTTTTTGCGACGCGCCGGTAAGAAAGAGAGCAGGAAACCGGCAAGCAGGGAGGCAGCAATCCAATACCATGGTTCTTTCTTCACCGACTCTCTAAGGCGGTTTGAAAGATTGTAACTTTTCTTTACCTCGTTGGCCTCAACCGCCATTCTGAGGCGATCCTCTTCGAGGCGCTGGGTTAGGGCGCTTTTGTCTTCGCTTGACTTATCCACTCTTTATCCTTCTCAAGATCTTTCAGACTTAGCTGAAAGACCGATTTACGGAGCTGTGCTCGGAGCAAAACGAAAAAGAGAACGGCGGCCAAGGTCAGGAGCGCACCACAGATCAAAGCACTCCACCCCCAGGCTAAGCGGAAGAGGGTGGCGACCAAGTACAAAAGACAGACGGCGTACATCAGGGCACTGGAAAGGCTGAGCACGAGCATTATGCCACTCAGGATTAGCAGTCCGACAAAATGGCTCCTCGCCTCTGTTGATTCTGCGGCCACCAGCCGGGCCTTTGCGTCAAAATAGTCGAGGAAAATCGATGCCCAGCTTTTAAGGTGGTCACTTCCCTTCGCTCGCTGAGCGCTTGAATTCTGCGCATTCATTTCGTCACCTAACGGCGTTCGAATAGCAAAAGGCCGCCGGTCGTTTAGCTTTCATTGTTTCGCCGATCTTTTTGAGATTGCCCTTCAATTCGTTGGAATTAATCGATGCGGCAGTGAGAGCCAGGTAAGGCCTATCTTCGGATGCTCGTCCTCGCGCTCCTTGCGAAACACGACCGGCGACTTCTAACTACTCCTTATCGCTCACCCGCAACTACACTGCGCCGCTTGACCTTTTTGTTTTGAACTTTGGTCTGAGGGAACTCGCGTTTGTCTTTATGAAAATAGCAGGTCTCGACCAGCGTCGGCCAAATCTCGAGCGAAGCGCGGATCTGACTGATGACGTCATCGAAGATGTTGCCTAATTCTTGAGCAGAAAGCGGAGTGATGAGCAGAGCGCCGCGGATAATAATTTTCGTTGGCCAGTAAGCTGGGTTCTCAAGCTATTTTTGCTTAGGCTTGCACAAACCGCTTTCGGTAAGCAGCAACGCGGTCTTCAATGACCCGCAACGCCGCTTCGGCTGGAAGAATGTCTTCGACAACGGCCGCTTTATCCTCCAGGGCCTTGTAATCTTCAAAAAAACGCCTCAGCACGGCGAGTTTGTGCGGGGGGAGGTCCTGCGCCTGTTGATAACTATCAAATTCGGGATCACCGACAGGAACGGCAAGAACTTTATCATCGGTTTGCCGATGGTCGTTAATACGGATTAACCCGATTGGGCGAGCAATAACGAGCGTAAGTGGAACGATTGAAGAGGAACCAATAACCAGCACATCCACTGGATCGCCATCTTCCGATAGTGTTTGGGGAATAAAGCCATAGTTTGCCGGGTAATGGACTGCCGAGTAGAGGACGCGGTCCAACTTCAGTAAGCCCGACTTTTTATCCAACTCG
>JAFAHI010000768.1 GCA_019237325.1 Verrucomicrobiota bacterium
GACTACGGTACCCGGATACCGCACCGATCCCGACCCTGACCCAAAGTGGCGCTCTTGGCTTCCTGCTAGCCGTACAAGACAGGAAGGCCGCAAGCCGGGCTCGCCGGCGCGCGATGTGGCAACGAGTGTGGTCGGGGCCAAGCAATGCCTGGTGCGGTGTCT
The DNA here is from genome assembly GCA_019237325.1 of Verrucomicrobiota bacterium. Classification (GTDB taxonomy): domain Bacteria; phylum Verrucomicrobiota; class Verrucomicrobiia; order Chthoniobacterales; family JAFAMB01; genus JAFAVN01. Next base: position 163 of record JAFAHI010000768.1, read on the forward strand.
GGCGAGCGCTCACCGCAACCGAGATGCACCACCAGACCGAACCCATCCGGCTCGCTACGCGACCTCAGCCTTAAGAGTTATGCTCGTCGTGAAGTCGGACAAAAATATTCCAGGATACGCCGAATTACGGGCGTTGATTCGGGCATCGTTACGGTCGCAGCATCCCGAGTGGATAGAACCAGACGGGAATTCTCCGATCTGCGATGAATACGACGCCCGGCTGGCTTACCTCTTGGGGCTTGCCAAGGCAGGTGAGGAGAAAGTGAAATAGTGACGCGGCACCACCCAGGCCGGAGGGGAGCCGCATTCCGCGTTCCCGTACCGCCGACAATCTGTACCGCGCGCGATGTCTTTCGTGCGAATCGTCTTGTTAGCCGCGGCTCCCTAAAGCGTGTGACCGGTCCCTAGACGTGCAATCTCCCGTGGCGTGGCCCGGTTCCGCCTCCGCAGACTACGGCGCGACAGGTTTTCGGGCGTCGCGGCTGTGGTACAACAAATACCCTGCTCCCAATTTCTGGTCAGCCACGCGAAACGGGCAGCGTGAACTGAAAAGTAGCGCCGCGATCATCATTGGGAAAGGCTTCCAGGCGTCCGCCGTGAGCTTCAATAATCGACCGGCTAACCGCCAGCCCCATGCCGAGGCCGTGCGGCTTCGTTGTATAGAAAGCAGTAAAAAGTTGGGCCAGGCTGGTGGAAAGCAGACCGGGACCCGAATCCCGAACCGCGACTGCGACATAGCTCGATTCGTCCGCTAACGAGCCTGACTCGCGTGCCGGGACCTTTGTGTCGCTGACTTTTTTAGTGCTGACCAGAAGCTCCCGCCGGCCCTCTTCCATTCCACTCATCGCTTCCATCGCGTTGACCAGGAGATTGAGAACCACTTGTTGCAATTGAACTCGATCTCCCAGAATCGGCGGCACACCCCTGTCCAACCTGGTCCGGACCAATACCCGGCTTCTCTGGGCTTCGGCATGAGTCAGGGCGACAACTTCCTCGATGGCTTCATTGATATCAAAGTGTTCCCTGGTCATCGGCGCCTTCTTGAAGAGCGCCCTCATTCTCGAGATCACGTCACCAGCTCGATTGCCATCTCGAGCGATCCGACGAATCGCTTCCCGCGCTTCCTCGATGTTAGGTGAATCCGCCGACAACCAACGCAGGCCGGCGCTCGCGTTACTGACGATTGCGGTCAACGGCTGATTGATCTCATGCGCGATGGACGCGGTGAGCTCGCCCAAAGTAGTGACTCGGGTGATATGAGCCAACTCTGCTTGCGCTTTCTGCAACGCCGCCTCGCCCAGTTTGCGCTCAGTGATGTCCGAGACAAAACCCATGAATTCAAAGCTTCCTGATTTACCTTGCGAAGGACGGCCGGCAGCTCGCACGTATTTGATGGAGCCGTTCGGCATTAATAAGCGATGTTCGAAGTCGAAATCGGTTTTCTCATTCACCACCCGGTCGACTAATTGCCGCACCATTGCCCTGTCTTCCGGGTGAGTCCGATCCAACACCAGTGCCAAAGTCGGTTCGCTTGCCGGATCGGGTTCGAAAATTCGATAGGTTTCCTGCGACCAGTAAATTTTGCCGCTGGCAACGTCCCAACCGAAGCTGCCGATGTGACTGATTCTTTGCGCTTCAGCCAGGTAAGTTTCACTTTGGCGGAGGGCTTCTTGTGCTCGAATGAGGTCGCCGCGTTCTCTGGCCTCTCTTAAAGCCCGTTGCACAGAAGGCACGATTCTGGATAACCGTGTCTTGAACACGTAGTCAGTCGCACCTCTTTTGAGCGCTTCGATGGCAAGCTCTTCACCTAACGTTCCAGAGACAAAAATCAACGGCACCTCAGGCCAGTTCCGCTGGACAATTTCCAGTGCCGAAAGGCCATCGAACGAGGGAAGCGTGTAATCAGCGAGAACCAAGTCAAAGCCGCCTTTTTCTAGGGCGACGATAAAGTCCGCCTCTGTTTCAACTCTGATTATCTCGGACTCAATGCCATCGGCGGCGAGCGTCTCCTGGACAAGCTCTGCGTCTCTAGGATCGTCTTCCAGATAGAGGACACGGAGCCGCGATTCGAATGCTTTTTCCATTATTACTCGGCGCCAGGTCTTTTGATGCTTCCTGGCGGCGGCTCATTGACGATGGCCCAGAAAACTCCCAGTTCTTTGATCGCGTTCACGAACTCGTGAAAATCCACCGGCTTGACGACATAGGCATTTACCCCCAGGCGATAACTGGCAACCATGTCTCTTTCTTCGCGGGATGAAGTGAGCACAACGACCGGAATTATTTTAAGCTTTTCATCTCCTTTAATCTGTTGAAGCACTTCTAACCCATCGACCCTGGGCAGTTTCAAATCCAAGAGCAGAACAGCCGGGCTACCGTTCGCCCGGTCAGCATAGGCACCTCGGCGATAGAGATAGTCGAGCGCGTCCGCGCCATCACGAGTGATCACCACCTCGTTGGCCAAATGATATTCCTCTAAAGCCGTCATAGTGAGTTCGACATCGTTAGGGTCGTCTTCAACGAGCAGGATACGTCCGATAGCACTCATAAATTAATTCTGCTTCGACTTCGATATAGATAGATAAAACGTGGCTCCTTGGTCCACCGCGCCTTCACCCCAGGCTCTACCTCCATGGCGATGGGCAATCCGTTGCACCGTCGCTAAACCAATGCCGGTCCCCTCAAACGCTTCCGCCGAATGGAGGCGTTGGAACACGCCGAATAGTTTGCCACTATATTTCATATCAAAGCCAACTCCATTGTCTCTGACAAAAATAACCACTTGATCATCCGTTGCCGTCAATTGGCCGATCTGGATTTCCGCCGGCGTACGCGTGCGCGTAAACTTTACCGCGTTGGCAACCAGATTCACCAGAGCCAGCCGCAACATTGCCCGGTCTCCATATGCAGCTGGTAATTTGTCGACCCTCCAAACAATCTTGCGATCGCCAACGTCACGTCGAACTTCGGCCAAAGCTTCTTCCACCAGTTGTGCCAGATTCACTGCTGTCTTATTGGTCTCAGCCCGGCCGATTCTGGAAAAGGACAACAGATCGTCAATAAGCGCCCCCATTTTTTTAGCCGACTCGAGGATCACACCGATATAGCGTTTACTCTTCTCATCTAAGACTTGAGCGCTGTT
>JAFAHI010000147.1 GCA_019237325.1 Verrucomicrobiota bacterium
GCCTAATAGAGCGCCTGCTTGCAGTTTACCAGAATCTGCTGACTGGGACGGCTCTGAAGTTATGTTGATGGTCCGGATATTCGATCCGGTAGAATCAACCGGATCAATTCCCGCTTCGGCCTCCATCTCCGCCTCGCTACGGGGCGAAAAGTCAAACATTAGCGATTCAGGCGCTGCACCGAGTTTAGCCAGTTCTTTTCCGGTCCTGTCGATTGCAGCTTGTAACTCTTCGGGCGTCTGAAACCGATTCTCCGGCGCTTTTTCGAGCATCCGGCGCAGCAATAAGATGACCGGCTCTGGCACGTTAGCCAATTCTTCGAATGCTGGCGATTTAGTGACTTGTGCGACCAGGACTTGCCCAACCGGTCCAACAAAGGGAGGACGACCCAAGAGCAGATACCATAAGGTCGCGCCCAGCGAATAGATGTCGGATCGGATATCCAATTCTCTGGATTCGCATTGTTCCGGACTGGCGAACGCCGGTGAACCGATGAAATCCTGAGTTCGAGTGACCATTGAGGCCGCCGGGTCGTCAGCGCCGGCTTTCGCTAACCCGAAATCGATCAGCTTGATATCAAGTTTTCCCTGACGGTTAGCGACCGCCATGATGTTTGCGGGCTTAATATCCCGGTGGATAAGCTTGCGAACCTGGGCCGCTTCCAAAGCTCCCGCGACCTGGGATATGGCTAACAATGCCGTGGCCGCGGAAAGAGGACCTCTCCTTGAGACATATTGTTGCAGATCTTCGCCTTCGACATATTCCATCGCGTAGAAGCACGTGTCCTCTTGTTCACCGAACTGGAAAATGGTGGCGACATTTGGATGATGGATTAAGGCAGCGGCTCGGGCTTCACGGAGAAATCGATGTTTAGCCTCGGGACTGTTCAGCAATTCCGCAGTAATGACCTTCAAAGCCACCGGCCGATTTAAAACGGTATCGACGGCTTTGTAAGTGACCCCCATCGCGCCTCTTCCGAGCTGGTGAACTGAGCCGTCCTCGCGCTGCAGAATTCTAAAAGCGCCAAAAGTGCTGGCAAGTTGCGTGGAATTTGAGGCCATTTTTCCTCGATATAAGAAAAAGTTCGTCTGTCTATCGTTCCCAAAAGCATCTTCTCACCGCTAATAGCGCGGTCTCGCACGGTCCAACCAACCTTGTGCGGCTTGCCCAGAAATTATTTCGATCCTGGACGAAAGACCGGATTCAGTGGCCACCTACGCCCCCCGCCAAAAAATTCTCACACAAAGCCACAAAGGCGCAAAGAAAAGACAGGCGAACCGCGAATGGACACGAATTGACGCGAAGATAAAATGAACCGCAGCCCCGAAATCCTCCGGGGTGAAATGGACGCAGATTTACGCAGATGGGGGACGGGGCGTGTTGAAAGGTACGTCTCGTTCCCGGCGTTGTCGGCGATCGCGGCGCTGACGGCGTTCCTTTTGTGGAGCGCTGCCTCGCTTGCGAGGCCGACAGCGGTCGGCACCGAATCGGTGCTTAAAGCGGACAGCAGGACATAAGTATCATGTGCGTAAATCTGTGTGAATCGCGGTTGGGTTTGGCCTTGTTTTTTTTTGCGCTTCTTGTGCTTTTTTGCGGCTATTATCCTCCCCCTTTGTGGCCTCTGTGATCTTCCTGTGCAATTTGTTTGGCTTCTGTTTTAACCTTTGCGCCTCTGGTGAGATTTTATTCGCGTCCAGCCGCGTCCATTCGCGTCCATTCGCGGTTCATCTTTGCGTTCCCGGCGTTGCCGGCGATCCCGGCGCTGACGGCGTTTATTGGCGCACTACCCTTTTAATCCCGCCTAAGCGCGTGTCTTATCCAATCAGCGCACGTATCTTTGCCTGTACCTCCGCCAACTGTTCTGAAGTAACCCGCCCTTTCCGGCGGGCGTATCGACTACGCCAATCTAAACTCTTCACTTGATCCGCCAGGACAGCGCTCGGAGGCGAACCACCAATCAAGACTTCAAATGGATAGCCTTTAATTTGCGTCGTGAGCGGACAACAAACGAGCAGGCTGCTATAATGCCGACAATCCCCCTTGTCCTCACTACTTCGCCTACAAGAAATTCGGAAATCGTTCTACGGCACGCCGGTGCTGAAAACAGTCAACTTTGAATTGGAAACCGGCGAAGTGCATGCGCTCCTCGGTGAAAACGGCGCTGGCAAATCAACGTTAATAAAGATCTTGGCAGGTGCGTACACGGCAGATTCCGCCAAAATCTGGTTTCGAGACAAGATTGTATCTGGGAACTACGGACCAAAGATCGCCGAGGATCTCGGGATTGTAACTATCTATCAACATTTCCATCTGATCCCGCATCTTACTGTAGCCGAGAATCTCTCGCTTAAAGCG
>JAFAHI010000148.1 GCA_019237325.1 Verrucomicrobiota bacterium
CGGTTGAGATCAACCACATCTTTCGGGGTACAGATGTCACTCTCAGCAGCGACCCACCTGGGGCCAGCATTTTTCTTGGTAAGACCAAGTTAGGAGAAGCCCCGCTAACGGTGAATTTGCCCTCCGGTCCATTGGAAATCACCTCGCAGTATGGGCAACTGGCGCCCGTTACCCAAACTATAAACCCGGATCCGCAATGGGTTACTGCGGTTCAGTTCAAGCATTCTTACGGAACCCTGGCTATCAGCAGCGACCGGTCAGATGCGCGCGCGTTTATTGACGGTAAAGAAATCGGCCGCCTACCGACACAAGCAGTGCTTCCGCCGGGCAATCACAAGGTTCTAGTATCTGCGGCCAACGCGCCTGACAAAATCAATAGTGTGTCGCTAGCAGAAGGCCAGCACTCTGATCTTAACATTCAATTTGCTTCGGCCAACGGTGCTAACTCGGCGTTATCGTCCCCTAGCTCAACAGCCGCCATGTCGGCCATTCCGATCACAACCCCAAGGATTATTCCAACTGCAACGGTGACGCCCAGCGTAACTCCCGTTCCGAAACCGGAAACACCAAAACCTTCGCCTTCGCCAGCCGCAACCTTGGAGACAACTCCAGCCCATCCCATGGTGCCGGCAGTGCTACCGACGCCAACCGCGACCTCAAGTCCTGCTGCGACGCCCATTCCTACCGCCACTCCAACTCCTGCTCCTACTGCGACGCCAAGTCCTACGGCAACGCCAACCGAAACTGCGACTCCTACCCCGGAACCGACGGTCCAACAAAGGAGCCGCTCAGAGACTCGAACAAGGGCTACACCTACTCCGCGTCCCAGACCTACTCCGACTCCAAGATCGAGGAACGCCCAACAGCTGACCCATCAGATCTTTCAACTAGCACGGCCAACTCCAATGGTGGTGAAGCCCACACCGAGACCGGCCCCGGACGCACAACACGAAAAAGCTAAGGAACAAGCATTTCGCTTGTTTGATAATGAGTGGGCGGCCAAACAAAACGCGCTCAAAGCCGAAAAACAGGATCTCGACTACCAGATAAGAAACTCGACCGGTCCAATCCAAACCCAATGGCGACAAAAGCTGGGCCAGTGGCAAAAGGAAAAATCCCAGTCAGACCGAGACCATGCTGCAGCGAGGGCAGCCTTAAGGAAGGAATGGGGACAATAGCTTCGCGTGAGAGGTGAGAAGTGAGAGGTGGTTGAAGCCATGGGCGTTGCGAGATCGTTTCGTGATTTGAGAGTTTATGAGCTCGCCCGAAAGGCGGTTTCGGAGATTTTCGAGGTGGCCAAGGGTTTTCCGCGCGAGGAAAGGCATGAGCTAACGAACCAAATTCGTCGCTCTGCTCGCGCAACGAAAGCGCTCATTGCGGAAGGATGGGCGCGGCGACGCTACCGCGCTGCCTTCATCAGCAAGATCGACGAGGCATTGGGAGAAGCGACCGAGACACAGTCGTGGCTCGATGACGCGCTCGATCGCGGTTACATGACTTCAGACCAATTCAAGAGAATGGATGACGATTGGTCCGAAATAACGTCGATGCTTGCCCGAATGATGGATCGCTCTGACGATTTTTGTAAATACTCCTCAGACACCGACTATCGAGGAATAGTAAAGGAAGACTCCTTAGAGGCCGACGATTCGTTCTTCAACGCGCTGGACGAGAAAACGCCCTAGGCCATTAATCACCTCTCACTTCTCACTTCCCACGCCCCGAGTAGGATTGTCACACAAATTTGACAATCGACGGATTGAGCGTTTTTTGGAAAACGATAGCGTTACTATCTGTGGCCTTAGCGAAACAAAACGTAACCGCAATTATGCTTGCCGGCTTGATCATGGCGGCGACGTCCGTCGAGCCGGTCAAGGTGATGTACTAAAGCAAGTCGTGAATCCAGGACTCGCGGCACAACGTGCAGAGCTAGCGTATATCGGATTCAGAGTAGCTGGATCAACCATGTCATCGGGAGGAACGCTACTCCGGTTTCCCGTATCGTAGTGCGGGGCGAAGAGGGCGACTGTGAGTGAGCCTCCGGATGCGCCATTACCTCCACCGCGTGCGTTCATCGATCCGTCCAGGAAGATGGAAGTAAATGAATCGAACGTAATTGCACCTCCGTTGCTCGCGATCGGGGTCAAGCTTGAATTCGCAAGGACTGTATTCCCTCCGAAGAAACCTCCCGGTAGTAGATTGTCGTGCACTAAAGCCGCGGTACCTTCGGCATCCAACTGCGCGCCAGGGCGCAAAATGACAAATGCATCGGTAGGCGCTTCCTCCGACGCCGTAACCGGAAGATTAGGAGCCAATGCTTGATAGGGCGCCTCGCCGAAATCATTGACATTATTAACTGTAGAGTCCGAGGCCGGCGTACCAAATCCGCCTAGGAATATCGAACCCGCTCCCGTCACAAATCTGAACACTCGCCCAAAAGTATCTATCGCCGTAACCGCTTGACCGGAGACATCCAATTTGCTGTTACTGCCGATCCAGATCGATAGAGCCCTGACATTATAGGTCGCTTCCCCGCCACCCAAAGATCGGGTGTTGCCGATCAGAATTGAGCCGCTTGAGGCCGTGATCGTGCCGTCAACGGTGATTTGGCCGTTACCAGCCAAGGCGACCGTTTGCCCGGGATCCACCGTAATGGCGGCCCCGCTTCCCATGGTGATGCCGCCGACGGTAACTCCAGAAATCCCTTTACCCGACGCGCTTTTCCGGGAAATAAAATTCACACCTGCCTCTAAAGTGAGGCTAGCGCCAGGACGTTGGGTAAAGGTGTCGGTTACCGGGTTCGGAAGATAGACCGGCATCACAACCGGACTTCCAAATGCTTCGGCTGGATCGGCGCCGGTCGGCACGTTGGTAAACACGTTTGGATTATACGGCGGCAATTGGTAAACCGGTTCGGTCACGGTGATTTGAGTCCCCGGCGCAACCGTTACGCCGGTCAAGCCAAACAGAGTGTAGCTAGAGAAACCTTGATCGAGAAAACCGGGCGCAATCCAGATCTGGCGCTTTCCGAGATCGGCCGGCTGGTTCGCAATCAGGAATGAGTAGCCTTGAAGCGTAAGAGCGCCGCCGTGAGTGGCTCCATAGGAACGTAGAGTACCATTCAGTTCAACCGATGAATGAACAACCACCGCCTCTGCAGAAGTGGTCAGCAGATCGCCTCTTATGGCTATATTGCCACCCGCTCCTCCGAAGACTTTTCCGGTCTGGGAAAGGTCTCCTCCGGAAGACGCGTCGATCAAGCTGCCTGTGCCGAGGATGAGGCCACGATCGGAAACCAAACTGACCGAGCCACCGTTAATGTAAGCTTCGCCGCCGATATCGTAAGGATCCAGCTCCGCATTCGTCCAAAGACCTCGCGTATCAATGACTGCGCCGGCGGCTAGATCGATGCCAATCCCGGTTACAAGAGTTGGGGTAGCACTTCCGTTTACCGGGTAGGCGTCGGAGGTGATGCTGATGTCTCCTCCTCTAGCGACGATGCCTGCCTCCAGATTGATTTGTGCAGCGGTGAGTGTGATTTGAGCCCCCGGCGCAAAAGTGAGCGAGGCTTCAATGGTAAGATGCCCTTTCCCTGAACCTGTCGTACCGGAGCCGGTCGTACTAGTGCTCGGGACGGGCGCCTGGATGTCTACCGTAAGGCCGCCGAGCTGAGCCGCGCTGATCTGTTGCGCCGAAAAAATGTCCGTGTTCCGAACATTGGCCGGCAAAGTTTCGCTCGGCGAATCTGGTGTTGAGACCGGGTCGCTGCTGAAGACAACATTGTTGGTGTTAGGGAATAATGAGGACTGTCCACTGGAATTTACTGTTACGCTGCCATACGGCGCCACCACCAGGGATCCATTCAACGGCACTACGTTTTGCGGTAAAAGAAACGGATCGCCGACGGTAGAGGGTCTGCTCGCATTTTGCTGGGACCCGGTGTACGTCCCGGCTTCAATGGTTCCCGCGAATAACGCGATGGGCGCATCGATGGTCAAACTTCCCGCATCGCGCCCGACAATATAACCGGCTTCGTAGATTTGAGTGGGCAATGAAATCACGTCCTGGTAGGTCTCCACCACGTTCCATCGGGGATGATTGACCATGAACCAGTTCCACCCACCGCTGTAGGTTAAATAGGCCGGCGCAGTGTTCGCGTTGTAATACCGGCCGTCAGTACCGATTAACCAGCTCTGCTTTAAATAGCCGGATTGATAATTGATGGTGCCGCCGGCGATATCGAATACGGATCCTGTCTGGGCAATAGCTTTGGGTGCGGAAAGCACAATAGAACCGCCGACCGTCGACCATTCGTCGATGCTATGCTGCACATTGTTGAGCTCACCGCTGGCTTCGAACAGACCGCCGGAGGTGTAAAAGCGGTTCTGCGAATAAGCCGAACTGGCCGGGACTTCGACCAGTTGGTTGATATTAACAAAAACCGTGCTGTTGAACAAAGTCTTCGTGTCGCGGTTCAGCGGATCATCGCGCAGCTCGTAACCCTGGATATTCACCGCCAGGTTGTTAGCCGACATCGGCAGGGTCACACCAACCAGACCGGAAACGTCGAGCTCGGCTCCGCTGGCCAAAAAAATCTTTTTACCTGCACTGACTTCGATCTGACCGGCAGTGGCGCTGGTTAAAGAGTTCGTGGCGAAATTAACGGTACCGCCCGTCGTGAGTTCGATCCGGGACAAGCCGATTTGGTCGGGTAGACCCACCTCGTCGTTGAGAATGGTGGGCAGGCCTAAGTAGGCCGTGGTTTGGCTGAACGCGTTCGCTCGCTGAGGATCAAGGGCGAGGCCGGAGCTCGGATCGGGCTCAATGAGCGTCACGCTACCTGGAGCAAGCGTCACGCTGGTGGTCGGCGCAGTTGCGTCGGTCAGAAGATGGATAGTGCCCCGTTTCGCGACCGACGTGGTCGTAATGGCAATACCAGCCTGTGTCACTTGGCCGCCGATCAGGGTGATGTCGCCTGTGGTGGACTCGATCAAGCCTGAATTCGTGACCTCTCCGCCCTTCGTCACTTCCGCTTCCGTTCCTACCGTCGTCGAAGTCGTATTCTGGGTTGAGCTGGAAGGACCGACGCTGTATCCCTGGCGTAACAAGAGACCTTTACCGGCTACCATTAAGGTCTGGCCGTTGGGAGTTGTGATACTACCGGCATTAGTAACCGAATCACCTAACAAAATGACAAAACCGCCACCGGAAGTGGTAGTTTGAGGAGCGCTGGTTACAATCTGCGCACCGGATTGCACTTCAATCGAACCGGGACCGGACGCATAGGTCCCATACAGTCCGTTCTGCTTAATCTGCGATGCCGGTGTTGTGATTGTCGCAGCAAGTAACGATCCGACATTGACTTGCGATGAACCGCCAAAAAGGATCCCGTTCTGATTAATAAGATAGACCTGACCTTGCGCCTTGATCGAACCTAAGATCTGGCTCGGGGACGAATCCCAGATCTGGTTCAGAGCGACCCAGGTATTAGCCGAGCTGCCGCCGGCGCTCTGGTCGAAATAGGCGGTTGTATTCTTACCTACATTAAAGGTCTGCCAGTTCAGCACTGCTTGCTGGTCTGTTTGCTGAATTGTTACTGTCACCTGGCCATTGGCGCTCGATTGGGCCGGTAGGTTAGCACCCTGCCAGCCGGCGTGGGCGCCAGTCGCAACTTGCAGACCACCAACGGTTAACCCATTTGGGACAGTCGTTGAGCTTTGTAACGACAAGTTCCGTGCAGCCTGTTGCATTGCTTGGGCTGCTTGTATCGCCTGCGTTGTGCGATGTAAGATGTCGTCGGCATTGGCCTTAAAGTTGTGCTATCGCCGCCGAGTTATTCCCATAGTAGCCACCTGCTGCTACTCCATTAGAGCCGCTCGACCCTCCTCCCCCTCCGAGTATGTTCCCACTACCACCAAACCCATTAATCGATAACGCTAAACCGGTTATCACCACTCCCAAGCAAACGCTGGTCCTCATCGTTTTCCGTCCGATCGCCGAAGTAAACGTTTTTCATCTTTCCCGCGCCCCTAGCAAGTTATCAATTGTTACGATCGGGTAACAAGCGCTAGAGCGCTGCCTCGCTTGCGAGGCCGATGCGATCGGGGAGCGAGTGATGGAGTAGCAAAGTACTGGAGTGAGAGGTTACTAACTATCTGATTGCGAGTCGATTATCGCGTGTACGCCGGGTAAGGGAGCTTGCGTACCGGCAGCTGCTATCAGATTAGGGCGACGTAGTACAACTTCTGCAAACGCAATGCATAAGAAGGTGCGGGAATTCTGTTCGCCTTCTAAGCAAATGTAGACCAGCCAGAATCTCCCCTACAACTGACTACGATGCACGGAGACTGCCAGTGGACACCAGTGGACTGAGTGGACGAAGTCGACCGAGTGGATGTCACGTTTACTATCCGATTCGCGTCAGACTCTGGTCATCTGACGACCACACCTTTTTTTTGAGCTTTTTGCGCCTTTTTGCGGCGATTCAGGTTTAGCTTAGCGCCGCAAGATTCTCTGATGATTAGCTTCAGGGAGAGATTGCACTTTCTGGTGCCAACGCGACGTCCTTCTAGTAGTTCAAAAGCAGCTAATGCTGCTTGTTCGCCCTGGACGATTGGGTTGGTGTTGACGGTGGTTAGCGAAGGCTGGGAATAGGAGGCGATCGGTAGGTCATCGAAGCCGACCACAGCTACGTCGCCGGGGACAGATAATCCGCTCTCTCGCAATGCAGCCATGGCGCCAACCGCAATAGTGTCATTGCCGGCAAATAATGCAGTGAAATGCGTTCGCCGACTGAGGATCTCCCGCATCGCTCGATACCCGCTCTCGGCACTGAAGTCTCCATACGCGACTAGCTTTTCATCGAACCGAACTCCCGACTTTTCTAGAGCGCGCCGGAAGGCGCGTAAACGTTCCATGGGACCGGTGTACCATTTCGGGGCATAGGTGATGTGAGCCACCCGCCGATGCCCCAATCTCACGAGGTGTTCCGTCGCGAGTTCTGCCGCTCGTTCCGTCCCCGATCGGAGCGAATTCTCTTTTGGGTGCCCAATCGAACCAAAAAGAATCACCGGGAACCGCGAGTCGACCAACCGGACCAGGCCCTCGTCCTCGGCGCTGGAATTCAATACGATCAGAGCATCGATGCTCTTGCTCTTCACCAGGTCCAGATAACTGTTTCGGCGATGTTCGCCTTCCACCGCCTCGATTAATAGTTTGTACCCTCTTGCGTTACAAACTCGACTAATTCCAAACATCAGCGGAGGAGCAAATGCGTCGAAGCTCATCAGGTCGCCATGAGCGAGCATTAATCCCACGGTCCGGCTTCGGCCACTAACTAACATCCGAGCTGCGGAATTAGGGACATAACCCAGGGTGGCCGCTGTCTCCAAGACCCGGGCCTTCGTCTGCACGCTAATACCGGTGTTTTCTTTAGCGTTGAGTACCAAGGAAACCGTGGTCCGAGAAACCCCAGCGGCTCGAGCGATATCCTGGCTGGTCGGGCGGTGGGTCATGGGCGGCGTTTGGCGTTCGGCGGTGCGTTGTCAGCAGCTTCCGGTCAGAGAAATGGATAGCTTCGGCTTTTTGGGAATTGGCGCGGATGGGACTTATACGACCTATGGGACTTATATGATATCGGCACTGGGCAGCTAGCCAACAGGTAACCGCAAACGGTCAACTGCTAACCGCTAACCGTAAACTCCTTCGATATCCATGCCTTGTGTTCATTCAGAAGATCATCTACCAAGCTCCAGATCTGGTCTAAATCCAATTCGGCCGCGGTGTGAGGATCTAGCATGGCGGCATGATAAATGTGTTCCCGTTTGCCGCTCAGTATTGCTTCCACGGT
>JAFAHI010000163.1 GCA_019237325.1 Verrucomicrobiota bacterium
CCAATCGGTGCAGATAAACGGATCCTTGGTTAACAAAGTCGGCGTAAAGCTCATGCCGGCTCCCACTTCCCTAGCGACAACCTGAAATAGGTCGGCCGATTCGTGTTCGAGGAAGTAGGTGAAAAAGCGATTCAACTTCTGGTCGAACGAAACGTGGCGTTTCTGCCCCTGATAACCCTGCTGGCCGAGAGTATTATCCACGGCCATACAAATATCGTCCGGGTTGAACTCACCGCGAGCCGACATTTCTTTTAGCTTCTCCAGTGCCGCGGTAAGAGCCGGATCCTGGAGATCGGCCTCAGCCTTACTAATAATCGCCGATTGTCGTTCCGGTGGCAGATCTTTAATGAAATCAAGTCTCCAAACGAAAGCGTAACCGGCCCCCGATCGATAAGGAATTTTATCAAGTCGGCAAACGCCCAAGATAACAGCGTTAGCCGTTAGTATTGCGGCGACACCAACTGCGACGCTCACAAAAAAGCCCCGTAGGCTAACGGACAAATAGGAAGGCGGAGAAAGCGAAGGTCTAGCAACGGCTAAACCGAGTAGAAACAAGATCGCCAAGGGCACTAGCGCGGCGATTACGCCGTTCGCATGGCGATCCAGCATGTTCAAGACAATGAAGCAGAACAGCAGGACTAGCGACCACCGGGAGGGAGAACAAAGATATTTAAGTCCGGCGGTAGCCCCCAACATCAGCAGAGGAGCCATGATGGCTTCGGAGCCGACACAATGGGCAAAAACATAAATCGGAGCACAAGATGCAAAAACCGTTCCTATCAGGAATCGAACAGGCCAGCTTTTAGCCAATGTTAGGCAAATAATGAGCAGAGCGCCGATCAGAAAAAGATGCTGTAAAACCAGCAACAAATAGACGCCGAGATCAGTAACTCGGGGCCAATTGAACGAAAAGCCACCGTGAAAAATCGACCCATCTAGGATCGTCGCAAACAAGAATGGAATCCGGGCGCCAAAGCAATATAGAGGCGGCCAATGCAGAACCGTCAAGAACTCGAACTTGGTTGCGACCTGGTAGAATGCATCGCTATCCCGCCATAAAGGACGTATCGAACAAAACAAATATACCGACGGTAACGCCAACAAGATAAAGAGAAGCGCCGGTAAGAAGAGCCGAGACCTGCTTATTCGCGTCGGCATCGTGCCACCCTTACGGCCCGGCTTAGTGCGCATTCGATCGCGATCCAGAATTTGCTCGATACGTACCAGGCGCCACTTGATAAAGAACCCGTCCGTCCTTTTCCACAATATCTTTGATGATCGTCGACAGATAAACCGACTCGGAGGTGAATCGCTCAAACTTTGAGATTCGTGAACGATTTAGAACCCGGAACCCATAACGTTCGAACAGATGAAGGGTCCGACGTTCGTCAAAAGTTACCATCTGCGCGCTGATGTGTTTGACTCTGTGGTCCGCTAGAAACCGGAGATAGCGCTCCAAGACCTCTCGAAACACCGCGAGCCGCTTAAGTTCGGGCAAAAAATTCATGTGAAAATGTCCTACGTCTCGCGGAGCATCCGGCACCTCACGCCAAGCGTTCAATGCGATCCATCGAAGGTAACGTCGAGATTCCGATTTGTATCGCGGGAGACGGAATAGGGCTTTAGCGCCCAGGGAGACAGATTGGCGGACACTAAACAACTGATGCCGGCGCGGAAATCGGCATCCGAGCAGGTACCCAACGACGGCGTCATCAACGGTGACCATGAACGCTGAGTCGGGCTCGCAGGTGAGATAATAACCGGTTAAGAAATCGGCAAATAACTCGCGGTCCTCAAAGACTGGATCGATTGGTTTGCCGAGGAACCCCGTTTGACAGCAAAGATCGCGAACCGCCTCTCGATCGGATGGCTGATATGCGCGCACAGCGAAGCTGAACCGTTCGGCGTTTGGCGTTCCGCGTTCCCCGTTCGGTGATGCAGGCGACATCGACAATGATACTTCTCTAATGCAGGTGACCTGCAAGGAAAGTTTTGCCGGGTGGCAATTCAGGGTGGGCGAGCGGCGACGCGCCTCGTGGACTGGTTTGCGTCGAGAACCTGGTTAAATGCCGGATCTGGTTTGTCCTGGGCTTCGAGAACCAGGGATCACGAAGATCCGACGTCGCCAATGTTAGGAAAGCAGCCCCTATTTGGAAACGGCTATGTCGGACAGGCAGAAATCCCTTCCGAGCGCCAGACGGCTAACCAGCACGCAGCTGCCCGTAAATATCAAACATCTGGCGAAAAACGCGGCGCCAAGAATAACGTTTGGCGACCTGTTGGCTCGCAGCCTCGCCGATCTGAGCCAAATCTAACTTTTTCGACTCGAGAATGGCGATTGCCAGCGAATCGGGAGAATTCTCTTCTGCCCAGTGCGTTTGATCGCTGAGAATAATTCGGTCCATATAGCTTCCCCGGATACCGACTACAGGAGTTCCGCTAGCTTGGGCTTCGAGGGCCACCAGTCCGAAGGTCTCTTGCACGCTCGGATGTACGAACAGGTCAGCGGCCCGGTAGACCGCAGCCAATTCGTCCTGGGCAGAGATATACCGGAGCCAGGAAACTGCTTTTGTGCCTCTCGACAGTTCCCGCAGCTGATCCCGCAAGGGGCCATCACCGACGACCAGCAAATGAAAACGCCCGGGGTTTGCACTGTTCAAAATCTCGAAAGCGTCAAATAGAGTCTTAACGTTCTTTTCGTGGGCCAGGCGGCCGACGTAGAGCAGCAGAAATCGGTTAGTTGGGATCTCCATCCGAGCTCGAGTATTGTTTCCATCTTTCCCAGGTCGAAAAATGTCGATGTCGATCCCGAGCTCCGCCAAGATCACATTCTCGACTCCCCATTGACCCAATACCTGACCGAGCGCAGCCGACGGGACAAAGGTAGCCTTAAAGTGGTTATACAGCGCACGAACGTAGGTTCGAGCCATCTCCATCACGATTTCGGTGGCGGTTTCGCCCAAATATTTTGAAGTAGTCCTCAGATAGGCTTCGGGGAAATTCGAGTGATAGAAACCGACTACCGGGATGCGCAAGGTGCATCCGGAAGAGATCGCTTTCCAAGCTAGCTGGTAGGGGTCGCTTGATTCGATAACATCCGGTCGTTCCCGCTCGAGGAGCTGTTGCACAGCGCCCAGGTGCAATAAAGCGCGATAGCGGGAAGTTCGTGAAACGAGCGGTGACTTGATAGAGTAAGTGCGGCTGTTCTCGGTCTCCGCGCATGACGTTTCGTCTCCCGGGATGATCAGGAGGTGTTGATGACCGTTAGCGGTCGCATACTTTCGCTTCTCTTCGAGGTAGCGCTTCACCCCGCCGCTGAACGGGGAGTAAAATTGCGTCAAATCGCAAACCTTCATGGAGCCTGGATCGCCCGCAAAATCCCTAGCGCCCTTTGAATCGTGGGTAGCGAGCGGAAGAACTCATAGCCAAACGGGTGGTCAGCGTTTCAGGGGCGAGGGAGGCTATTCCTGGTCGGTCAAATAGCGCTCGGCATCCATTGCCGCCATGCAGCCTTGGCCGGCAGCAGTTACGGCCTGGCGATAATAAGGATCAACCACGTCTCCAGCCGCAAAAACCCCGGCTATTTCGGTCACAGATCCCTGTTTCTTAAGCAGATAACCGCTCTTATCTGTCGGCAGCCAATTGCGAAAAGCATCCGTATTTGGAGTATGGCCGATCGCGATAAAGACGCACTTCACTTCCAAGGTGGATTCCTCGTTGGTCTCGACGTTTTTGATTTTAACGGCGCGCATTTCACCCTTTTCGTCGGCTAGGTACTCCGTGATTACGGTATTCCAAACCGGTTTGATCTTCGGATGATTGAGGGCTCGCTCCGCCAGAATCGCGGAAGCACGAAATGAATCCCGGCGATGAATCAGGTGAACCTCGGAAGCGAATTTGGTCAGAAACACCGCCTCCTCACACGCGGTATCGCCCCCGCCGACCACACAAACCGGGACGTTCCGGTAAAAGGCCCCATCGCAGGTGGCGCACGAAGTCAGACCGTGGCCCTTCATCCCTTTCTCGTTGGGCAACCCGAGCCATTTGGCGGACGCGCCACTGGCAACAATCACGCTTTTCGCTTCCAACCATTCGCCGTCGACCTTGAGACGATGAAGATTCTTACCGGGTTCGAAAGCGTCGACTTCGGCGTACCGGAAACGAGCGCCAAATTTCTCGGCTTGCCGGTGCATGTTCATAATCAGTTGCGGGCCATCGATCCCATCGGGAAATCCTGGGAAATTCTCGACCAGTGTGGTCGTGGTCAGTTGGCCGCCTGGTTCGCGACCTTCCAAGACCAATGGAGAAAGGTTTGCCCGGGCCGCATAGATCGCGGCGGTCAAGCCGGCGCAACCCGTGCCTACGATGACGAGGTTTTCGATGGAGCCGTTACGTTCCATTCAGGTTAGAGGTTATCAGTTAGAGGTTATAGGTTGCAGGTTGTACGCGGTTGTCTGGTACCCACATCGGCGGTTCTCTGGCCTAGAAAACATGCAACTTTGCACGATCGACCCTTAACGTCTAATTTCCAACCCCGAACCGCAAAAGCGGCCGAGTACGTTAAAGCGGCCGAATACGTTGAAGCGGCCGAATACGTCCAGGGAAACGACCCACAACTTACAACGTAAAACTTAAAACTTATAACTTTAAACTTATAACCTCTAGTGTTCACAGGAATTGTAGAAGCCACTGGTCAAATCAAGCGCGTGGAACCGACTTCAAACGGAGGCACCCAGTTGGTAATTGGCGCCCAGCTGGCTACCGAATTGGAGATCGGTGCCAGCTTAGCCTTAAACGGCTGCTGCCTGACCGTTACCGCCGTGAATGGGTCCGAGATTCGATTCGATTTGCTGGGCGAAACGTTACGGCGAACCAATTTGGGAGACCTGAAGCCGGGGGATATAATCAATCTGGAGCGACCGATGCTCGCAAATGGTCGGTTCGATGGGCACGTTGTGCAGGGGCACATTGACACCACGGCTAGGGTTGAATCTATTGAACCCGCCGGTGGCGATCATCGAGTGGAGGTTGCACTTCCCGAGTCATTTTCGCGGTACGTTGTTTTCAAAGGGTCAGTCGCCGTAGACGGTATCAGCCTCACGGTGGCGGAATTGCATCCGGATCGTTTTGTTATCTGGATTATCCCCCACACCTGGCAGGTCACGAACTTGCATCAACGAAAACCGGGCGACCGCGTGAACCTGGAATTCGACCTCATTGCAAAATATGTGGAGAGGATGTTGGCCGCTCAATCAACGCCGTGAACGCCGCCTGGAGGGGAGCCGCTTACGCCCGTGCCTGCTCGAACGCCACAAATTTAGCAGACGGCATGTACACCGAGTGACAAAACGTGTTTAACAAGCGGCTCCCGGGAACGTCTGCTGATGTGGCCACAACCAAACGGCGTCTGAAAACGGGAATCGCCATGGGTGAGTTCACGCCGTGGGTTGTTCGCGGGAGCCGCCTGGAGGGGAGCCGCTTACGCCATGCCTGTTCGAGCGCCGCAAATTTAGCAGACGGCGTGTACCAGAGCGGCAAAACGTATTTAACAAGCGGCTCCCGGGAACGTCTGCTGATGTGGCAACAACTGCCGGGGTGGTCTTAAACGGGCATCGCGATGGGTGAGGTCACACCGTGGTTTGCTTCCGGGAGCCGCCTGCTAGCAATGTTTCGAGACGTTTCCGGATTTTGATTTCTTCGGTCTTCTTATGAGGTCTTGCAGCGCGCAAAAGCGGCTCCCCTCCAATCCGCGGTTAATCTGCGTTGCCCGGCGCGCGGCGCTGTTTCTTCGTACTCGCCCGGCGTTCTTTCATCTCCCGAATTTTCCGCTTCAGCGCCGGCGGACGGGGAGAACCCCGGCGGCGCGCCTTCTCTTTTTCGGCGATGCGCCGGTTTCTGGCGTCAATTTCTCGTTGCTCCAATAATTCGATCAAGCGGAGGACAGCGAGGGATCGGTTCTGGTGCTGTGAGCGAGAATCACTGACGGTCACGGACAATCCTGTGGGAATGTGCCGCAAAGTCACGGCCGTCGAGACTTTATTAACGTTTTGACCGCCAGGTCCTCCTGACCGGGCGAAGAACTCAGCAAATTGTGACTCGTTGAACCCGAGCCGATGGAGTCGCTCAAGGACACGTTGTTCAACGAAAAGTGGCATGCAACAACAAGGTCACAAAGCTTGCGAAAAGACAAAATGATTCACGACAAGATCACAGCGCGGCATAGCCACAACCAAAAAGGATTTTACACAGCAAGGCCACAAAGGCCGCAAAGAAATTTTCTACAGAGAATGTAAAAACTCAGGCTTTAGGTATCTATATTCTGATCTTGGTGGCCTTTGTGGCCTTGTTGTGAAATTTTTTGCCTTCGCCTTTGTGCCCTCGCGTGTGACTTGACGCCATTCGCGGCCAGACCTATGTAGGCGTCAAGTCGGCCGGTTCAGGTCGTCTTTCGTTCTCCTCATGAATATCCACGAATATCAGGCCAAAGAGCTTTTCCAACGGTTCGGGGTTGCCTCTCCGAAAGGTGTACCGGCTGATACGCCGGAAGAGGCAGAAAAAGTAGCCGCTGATCTCAAGACGTCCCACCTCGTAGTTAAAGCGCAAATTCATGCGGGAGGTAGAGGCAAAGGCACTTTCAAAAATGGGCTTAAAGGCGGTGTACGACTTTGTTCGACCCCGGCTGAGGCGCGTGAGCTCGCTCAGAACATGTTGGGTCACTACCTAGTAACAAATCAGACCGGTCCAGATGGCCGGCTGGTTCATAAAGTTATGGTAGCAGAGTCCGTCGAGATCCAGCGTGAGGTTTATTTTGCCATATTAATGGATCGCGAAAGCGGCGTGCCAGTAGTAGTGGTCAGCACCGAAGGCGGGGTCGACATTGAAACGGTCGCCGAAAAGTCGCCCGACAAGATTTACAGAGAAAAAGTTCATCCGCTTTTAGGGATGCCGGCGTACATGGCATTGAAATTTGCACGGCAACTCGCGTTTTCCGGCGACCAGTTAAAAGCAGCCGCAAAACTCATAATGAACGTCTATAAGCTATTCAGCACGCTGGATTGTTCACTGGTGGAGATCAATCCGCTGGTAGTGACGAAGAGCGGTGAAGTGCTTGCACTGGATGCAAAGTTCAACTTTGACGATAACGCGCTCTATCGGCACCCAGAAATCGTAGCCATGCGGGACGAAAACGAAGAGGACCCGCGTGAGGTTGAAGCGTCGAAATTCAGCCTCAATTATATTGGTCTCGATGGGAACATCGCTTGCCTGGTAAACGGCGCCGGCTTGGCCATGGCAACAATGGATATTATCAAATACGCCGGCGGCCGGCCTGCCAATTTTCTGGACGTTGGAGGCGGAGCTAGTGAGGAGCAGGTAACTGAGGCGTTCAAAATCTTAATTTCGGATAAGAACGTTAAGGCGATCTTGGTGAACATCTTCGGAGGGATCATGCGCTGTGATGTGATCGCTCAGGGAATCATTAATGCCGTGAGAGCCGTGACCCTGCCGGTACCACTGGTGGTCCGGCTAGAGGGTACCAACGTAGATCAAGGCAAGAAACTTCTAACTGAATCGAA
Organism: Verrucomicrobiota bacterium; assembly: GCA_019237325.1. Classification (GTDB taxonomy): domain Bacteria; phylum Verrucomicrobiota; class Verrucomicrobiia; order Chthoniobacterales; family JAFAMB01; genus JAFAVN01. The sequence goes on from JAFAHI010000163.1 coordinate 7,575, forward strand.
ACTCCCGATTCGAGCGGCAGCAGATTTGGCGGAAGCCGCAAAACTAGTCGTTGCAGCCGCGAGAGGAGCTTAGCGAATCCGACTTTTTAAGAGATCAACCATGCAAATCGCAGAAGTTGCTTTCATCGGCTACCCGGTAACGGATGCCGAACGAGCTCGTAAGTTTTATGAAGGGGTTCTGGGTCTGTCGCCATCGCGGACGTTTGGCGGTGGTGATAGCGTTTGGATAGAGTACGACCTGGGGTCCACTACCTTCGCTATCAGCAACATGGCAAAAGAGAATTGGAAGCCGTCACCCGACGGCCCGAATGTGGCGTTTGAAGTGGTTGATTTTGACGCTGCCATCGCTGAGCTCAAAGCCAATGAAATACCTTTTGAGTACGAACCCACGGAAACCCCGGTGTGTTGGATGGCGGTGATCGCTGATCCGGACGGAAACAAACTAACAGTTCATAAACGACACGGTTAAAACCCCTAGAATAAATGTCTATCCTGGTTAATCGAAATACGCGGCTCC
>JAFAHI010000320.1 GCA_019237325.1 Verrucomicrobiota bacterium
CATCGGATGAATCGAGAAGTGCAATTGTAAAAAGGAGAGCGAAGATCGACTCGAGTGACGTTGGTTGCAAGACGAACTGAAGGGGAGCCGCTTTGCAAGTTAGCAGCTCTATCGGTTGGCAGCAGGCGGCTCCCGCGAACGGCCCACGGTGATGTTTTGCCCAGAGCCTCGGTGGTGAGTTGGCCGCCGCTACACTCCGACCGACATGGCGAATGCTGAGACGTTTGCGGGAGCCGCCTGCTGCTACCTTATAGAACTGCCACATGATGAAGCTGCTCCCCTCCAGGCTATCGCCCGTCTTTCGTCAAAAAACCGTCTGGTCTTCCCTCGGGTTACATGTAAGTTCAGATCCCTTCGATGAGCGACAAGAACACAGCGCCGATGACCGATCTGGAGCGGTTAAGACACTCGACCGCTCATGTGTTGGCTACCGGGATCCTGCGAATTTGGCCCGAAGCTCAGTTCGCTGCTGGGCCGCCGGTAGAGAACGGCTTTTACTATGACCTGGAGCTTGATCATCGCATCAGCCCCGAAGATTTCGACCGCATCGAAGCGGAGATGCGCAAAGTTATCCAAGAGAACCAACCCTTCGAACGGATGCCGGTTGATAGAAAACGGGCGCTCGATCTCGCTAAAGAAGGGTCGTTAGCCGCGCTCGGGCCACGTAGCGTACCCAGCAAATTTAAATTAGATATTCTGCAGAGAATTCCGGACGACGAAGAGATCACCCTTTATCGTAACGGCAATTTTACCGATCTCTGCGCGGGTCCGCATGTTGCCACGACCGGAGAAATTGGCGGATTCAAATTGACTAACGTCGCCAGCGCTTACTACCAAGGGGATGAGAGTCAGCCCCAACTGCAACGTGTCTATGGGACCGCTTTCAAGACCGAGCAGGAATTAAACGAATACTTTGCCCGGCTAGAAGAAGCCAAGAAACGCGATCACCGAAAGTTAGGCCGCGAACTGGGATTGTTTCATATCGATGAAGATGTTGGCCCCGGCTTGGCCCTTTGGAAGCCAAAAGGAGCGGTGATCAGACGTGAACTACAAAACTTCATCTCCGAGGAGTTACGCAAGCAGGGGTACACCGAAGTCTTCACCCCTCATATCGGTAAGCTGAATCTTTACCGAACCTCGGGTCACTACCCTTATTACCAAGACTCCCAGTTCCCACCATTAGTCGAGCCGGAGGTCCTTCGCCATTTAGCCGACGAAGGGTGTTCCTGTGCGACCCTGGCAAACATGCTGAAAGACGGGAGCGTCGACGGCTACCTGCTGAAGCCGATGAATTGCCCGATGCACATCAAGATTTATGCATCGTCGCCGCATTCCTATCGGGATCTGCCGGTTAGGTTAGCCGAGTTCGGAACCGTCTATCGCTGGGAACAATCCGGCGAACTAGGCGGCCTGACCAGGGTGCGGGGCCTAACCCAGGACGACGGACACATTTTTTGCACCGATGAACAGCTTCAGGAAGAGCTCTTCCGGACACTAGACGTGGGGATCCGTGTTCTAAGCACGTTAGGTCTGACTGACTTTCGCGCCCGTCTTGGTCTGCGAGACCCGGATTCGTCCAAGTATGTCGGCGCTCCGGAACAGTGGGATAAAGCCGAGCAAGCGCTTCGCCAGGCCGCTAAGAAGGTAAATATTAACTGGTCGGAGGAGCAAGGAGAGGCAGCCTTTTACGGTCCCAAAATCGACTTTGTAGTTAAGGACGTGATTGGCCGAGAATGGCAGCTGGGCACTGTCCAAGTCGATTACAATCTGCCTCAGCGCTTCGACCTCCACTATATCAGTAGCGACAATTCACCGAAACGTCCGGTGATGATTCATCGCGCTCCGTTTGGGTCGCTGGAAAGGTTCTGCGGCGTGCTAATCGAACATTTCGCCGGCAGTTTTCCGCTGTGGCTGGCTCCGGAGCAGGTCCGAGTGTTACCTATTTCCGATAAGCACCTTGAATACGCCCGTAAAATCGAGCACATGTTATCAGAGATAGGCGTACGGGCCACGGTTTCTGATAGTTCGGACAAAATTGGAGCCAAGATTCGCCTTGCTCAGCTTGACAAGGTTCCTTATATGTTGGTGCTCGGCGCACGAGAAGAACAGGCCGCTAATGTAGCGGTCAGAAGCCGTTCCCGCGGCGACGAGGGAGTTGTTAGTGCGCTACAATTCGTGGAAAGGGTTCAGAGAGAAATTAAGGAAAAGAAACTTGAGTGAGCGAGCTTTTCAGCTCCCAGGCCCGCTCCGCAGGAGATAAGGTATTCAGCAACAGCAGATTCGAGTAAACGGCCGAATTCGCGCTCGCGAAGTGCGAGTCATATTGAGCGCGTCCAACGAACAGTTGGGGATAATGAAACTCCAGGATGCTTTGCGTCGCGCGCAAGCACTCGGGCTGGATTTGGTAGAAGTCGCGCCCAACGCAAACCCGCCGGTTTGCAAGATCATCGACTTTGGAAAGTATCGCTACGATCTTTCCAAGCAAGATAAGGATCGAAAAGGCACCGGCTCAAAGCTAAAGGAGATCAAGTTCCGCGTTAATATCGACCCGCATGATTATATGATTAAGGTGCGGCATGCCGAGGAATTTCTGGACAAGGGAAACAAAGTCAAAGTCCACCTCCAGTTTCGGGGCCGCGAGTTAAGTCATAAAGAACTTGGGTTCCAGTTGATGCAGCGTCTCAAGGAGGATCTTTCCTCAATGGGACAGGCAGAAATGGAGCCAAAACTGATGGGTAAAAGCATAGGGATGACGATCTCGCCGTTGCCAGCCAATAAACGAAAGAGACGGTTTGCACCTCCCACGGAAGAACTTCCTCCCGATGAAGCGGATGATGATGATTCGGAGGAATGAAGCTCTTTCTGTTTGATATTGATGGCACACTCTTGACCACGGATGGGGCCGGTCGCGCGGCTCTAAAATCCGCGGGAAACGATTTGTTCGGGTTCGATGAGGATTTACGAACGATCAGCGTATCCGGAAGCACAGATACCGCGATCGTGCAGGAGGTCCTCCAGCATAATTCTCTGGAAGCGTCGACCGCGAATGTAAATCGCTATTTAGGTGGCTACTTGGTACGGCTTAGACAACATTTGGCCTCTCTGTCAGGAGCAATTTTACCCGGTGTGATCTCGCTTCTCGACGTCCTGGCGCAGGATGGGCAAGCCATCGGGTTGTTGACCGGGAACGTCCGTCGCGGCGCTGAGATCAAACTGACCGCTCATGGTATTTGGGATCGATTCGGTTTTGGCGCTTTTGGAGACGATGACTCCGATCGAAACCAACTCGGTCCGATTGCGAAGCGACGAGCGGAGGTCGCCCTTAATACCAAGTTCTCCGAGCAGGACATTTTTGTAATCGGTGACACCCCGAAAGACATCGCCTGCGCGCGGGCATTCGGCGCGGTAGCAGTCGCGGTCGCGACCGGTAGATATTCGCTGGCTAACTTGGGAGAACATCAGCCGGACCATTTGTGCCGGGATCTGGCAGATACAAAAGACCTGTTGTTTCGGTTTGGTTTGAGGTAGCAAGGAGCGTCGACGCTCCTTGCTGTTTGCCGCCCCTGGGAAAGAATGGTATTTACGTACCGCCAATGTCTGCCGAAGTCCTGGAATTAAGGGGCGACATCGATCTCAACGAGAAACCGAAAGTCGCAGCTCAGCTAGAGCCTCTGATCGAACGTCAGATCACTGGTATCGTGATCGATCTTTCGCATGTCCCTTACGTAGATAGTTCCGGGCTAGCCATCTTTATCGATGCATTACAAAGAGTGCAGCAGTACGGGGGTAGGCTCGCCTTGGCCGGTCTACAAGACAACGTCAGGCTCGTATTCCAGATCTCGAAATTAGACAAAGTCTTCAAAATTTTTGACGACTCCCAATCCGCGCTGGCGGCGGTGAGCATTAAGCACCAGCAATAGACGGTTTGTTTATCGGTTTTGGAGATCATGCTTCCCTGGTTTAACGGCCCTTTTTGTCCTCTCTACCTGGCTCCTATGGCCGGGGTCACGGACTCCGTTTTCCGCCGCCTCTGCAAAGAACAGGGCGCTGACGTCATGGTCTCGGAGTTTGTTTCTGCCGATGGGATCATCCATCGCAACGAGCGAACCCGCGAGATGATCTATTTCCAGCCGGTTGAGAGGCCACTCGGCATCCAGCTATTCGGCGCCGACCCAGAACGAATGGCGGTCGCCGCGCAAGCCGTCGTAGAATGGGTCGAACCGGATTTCATCGACCTCAATTTTGGCTGTCCGGTTAACAAGGTGGTCTGCAAACACGGCGGCTCTGCCTTGCTGCGCGATTGTCCTTTGCTGGAGAAGGTTGCCAGCACTGTCGTCCGGAAGCTTCACCCTTTTCCAGTGACCGCTAAGATCCGGTTGGGATGGGATCAAGCCTCCATCAATGCGTTGCAGACCGCCAAGATTTTGGAAGACGCCGGTGTTAAGACAATCGCGATCCATGGAAGGACCAAAGACCAAGGGTATTCCGGCGACGCGGACTGGGATCAAATCGCGTTGGTAGCAAACACAGTTTCAGTTCCGGTAATCGGCAATGGCGACCTGCGGTCGGTCAACGATATCGCCCGCCGCATTCGAGAAACCGGCGTGCGCGGTTTGATGATTGGCCGGGCCGCGATGAACAATCCATGGATTTTCCGTCAAGCGAGAGCGTTCCTGCGATCAGATATTGTTGTTCCTGACGTGAGCGTTCAAGAGAAGTGGGACCACATCTTGCGCCATTGCCGGATGGCAGTCGCCGAGAACCAGGAAGAGGAATTTACCATGGCCAGCATGCGAGGCCGGCTGATGGCCTATTCCAAAGGCATGCGGAACGGCCGGGAACTCCGCAGCGAATTGCAACGGGTAACGAAAATCGAGCAATTGGAACAGATCCGCAGCCGGCATCTGGCTCAGAGCGAGGAAGACGAGTTAGCGGTCGAGGCTGCGTAAAAAGCAATCGTTCTCGCGGTGGCCGGGCCGGTATTACGCGACCGCTCGTCCAGCAACCTCGGATAGGATCTATGGGACCAATAGGACTTATATGTATCTCATTAGTCCCATGTGTCCCATAAGTCCCATCCGGACCAACGCCCCGAGGAATCGAGCAAGAGGACGAGCACGACCACAAGGACAGACGAAAATCCCTTTGCTATTTGCTATCTGCTATTTGCTATACTACGAGCCTAAAGCGAGTAGCGCTGCCATGCCGAGGTGTACCCTTCGTTTTGAGAAAGCGCTTTATCGGGAAGGCGCCGAACGAATCGCCGGTATCGATGAAGCCGGTCGTGGACCACTGGCCGGCCCCGTGGTTGCTGCCGCCGTCATTCTGCCGCGGAAGTTTTCTCTCCGCGGATTGAACGATTCAAAACAGCTGTCTCCGCAGATACGTGAAGAATTTTACCTGCTTCTCACAACCAATGAGAAAATCGAATTCGGAGTCGGCATCGCATCAGTCGAGGAAATCGATCGGCTGAACATCTTGCGTGCGTCCTACCTTGCGATGGAACGAGCGATTTCATCGCTAAGGGCGGCTCCGGGACATTTGTTGATCGATGGATTGCGAGTTCCGATCTTGTCTCTGCCACAAACAGCCCTTGTGGGTGGTGATATGAGGTCGCTTAGCATCGCGGCAGCCAGCGTCATTGCTAAAGTGACCCGCGATCGTATGATGCAAACGTGGCATGAGGAATTTCCGGTTTACCAATTCTGCGACAACAAAGGATATGGTACACCCGAGCATCTGGCATCGCTTCGCACACACGGTCCCTGCCCGCTTCATCGCAGGTCCTTTGAGCCGGTGGCGCAAACTTATTTCCCTTTTGCCTAGACGGTTTCGGCTGCGAGCGCCGTTAGCTGCGCACCTTAAACTGGGAAAGCAAGGCGAAGCGGCGGCCGAACGATTTTTAAAGAAACAATCCTTTAAGATCCTTTACCGAAACTTCCGGGCGCGCAGCGGTGGTGAGATAGATCTAGTCTGCCGTGATCGCAAGGAACAGGTCTTGGTCTTTGTCGAAGTCAAAACCCGCACAAACGAGCTTTTCGGAACGCCTCATGAAGCGGTTAATTGGCGCAAGCGAGCCAGAATCATTCGCGCCGCTAAAGAATGGCTCCGCCTGCTGGATCTCCCCGACGTCCCGTTTCGCTTCGACATTGTGGAGGTTGTAGCCGAGCCGGAACAGCAAATCCGCCTGATCAGAGGCGCATTCGAGATGGAGGAAGGCATCTACTCCTAGTCCGCAATCAGCGGGAGTTAAGCACAGTGCAGAAAAACGTCCCAGACCCGCTGACTGCGGACTAGATGACCAACAAATCGAAGCTCCCGCTTCTATTTGTTGGCTTTAGAACCAAATTGGCTACAAACCGAAGACGCGTGTTTAAAAATATTTTGTTCAAAGCAGCAGAATCTTCCGGCGTAGCTGGAAGATTCTGCCATAGCCTGCATCGCTCACCGATGCCTATGCATCGGTAAGCGATGCAGGCTGTTGACTACTTGATCGTGGGCCAAGGGTTGGCCGGAAGTGTGTTCGCGGCGCTACTCTTGGAGCGTGGCCGATCGTTCGTGGTGGTGGACGATGATCATCGGACCGCTGCCTCGAAAGCAGCTGGTGGCATCATCAACCCGATTACCGGAAAGCGTTTGAATCGTCCGAGCCTGATCGGCAAGTTGCTCGAGGAGGGCTTTTCGACCTATCCCATGATTGAGCGGCTTTTGGGAGTTCCGCTTTTTGCGCGGCGTAATGTGCTTCGGCTATTTGTCGACAGGATCGAACATCGACGGTGGGAGACGAAACGGCAGCTCCCGGAGTACGAACAATATGTAGGCCCAATGTCTCCCGAGATTCCGGCAAACTTAGCCAGCACGCACGGCGCCTTCGAAATCACCGTTGCCGGTCAAGTCGACATTCGCCAATTGATCACCGGGTTCCGCTCTCTTTTGAAAGCGGAAGACCGCTTGCTGGAGGCACCGTTTCGCTACGATCTGCTCCGGATTTCTTCGGCTGCAGTGGAATGGCGCGATATCCGCGCCCAATATGTCATTTTCTGCGAGGGTTATCGCATGACTGAAAACCCGTACTTTAATGCGATCCGGCTCAACCCAGCCAAAGGCGAAGTCCTTACATTAGAGACGCCGGATTTCGGGGATCCACGGATCGTTCAGTGCGGCAAATGGATCTTCCGCACCCTGTCGGGAGAAATTCTCGCCGGCACCACGTATTCCTGGGATCAATTGGACGAGAATCCCACCTGCGAAGCCAAAGACCAGATCCGGAAAGGGATGCAAAGCTTTTGCAAATTCGACTTCGAAGTAACAGATCACCGGGCCGGTGTCAGGGCCGTGACCAAGGCTGACAATCGGCCAATTGTTGGAGTCCATCCAAACTGGCCAAGGCTCGCCATTCTCAATGGCTTCGGCTCTAAGGGCGCCCTACAGGTCCCGTTTTCGGCCCGACAGCTGCTAGAGAATTTAGAGCAGAACGAGTATCTTCATTCCGAAATTGCTGTATGTCGCCCATCCCTTTGGAAGTAAGCCAAGTCAGGTTGACCAGGGTCGCCGCCAACTGGGTAACCGCAGCCCTCCCCGAAGGAGGGTTCGCCGTAGATGCGACGGTGGGAAACGGGTATGACACCCTGTTTTTAGCTGATCGCGTCGGAAAAAGCGGAAGAGTCCTGGGCTTCGATGTCCAGAAAATGGCGCTGAACAATGCCTCGGAGCTTATTCGATTCGCTGGGAACCTTGATCGAGTTCGGCTGGTTCTCGGGTGTCACTCCGGATTGGGGCGAGCGCTAATGGGCTACCCACGGGTCGACGCCGCGATGTTTAATCTCGGCTATCTGCCGCGTGGCGATCGTCGAATTGTGACCAGGCCCTCCACAACCATTCCCGCCATCGCTGCCCTGATTCAGCGGCTGGCGCCGAATGGAAGAATCACGATTCTGGCGTACCGGGGTCACCCGGAAGGTCCCGAAGAGTATGCGGCGATTCGAGCGTTCTTAGAGCAAACACCGGGTCTCGAAGTGCGAGAGTTGACTGGCGACGCCGAGAACGAGCTCGGACCGCGGCTTTTCTTAGTGAAATTAGCGGCGACTTGAAAGGCGCGGAAGAAGGAACTGGGCGTCACTACCGCAACGCAGACATACGTGCCAGTAAGAGTGGACTTAGCGGACCCAGTGGATTGAGTGGAGACAGTAAACACCCATCGTGGCATTCGCCGCGTCCTCTCTGTCTACTCCGTCCACTAAATCCACTCCGTCCACTACTTCCGCCGCAACCCACTCTCTTCTAGTGCGTTGACGGCTCATCAAGTGAAAAATTTCACAATGGCGTTGACTTCTCTCTTCATTCATAGCAAATAGATCACGTTAAGTGTTGCTGATGAGGGTTTCACCCAGAGCGAAAGCTTTAGGGTGAGCACAAGTGAAAGGTGAAACCCTTATGGAGCACAAAACAATAGGTAAAGAGGTAGTCGGGACAAAGCGGGTACTCACGTTAATCGCCGGGATTAGCGCGATCGTGAGTGTTATAGCCGCTGTCATCCGAGGGATCGCTGGATCACAGATACACGATTACTCCCACCCGTTAATCGGGGTCCTGGGAGTTTCCATGATCCTCGGTCTGTTCGTCGCACTGTTGGCGCTTAATACGCGTTTGCAGGTTGCCTTCGACGAAGCAGAAAATCGTTCGCTGGCGGAAGACGCAGAAGGATAACTCCGTGCTGGCGACTAAAACCTTCCCCCCGGAACGTGGAGAAGAACCGAAATCGAGAAATAACGGGAGGGAATATGGACATTTTACCACTTCTGATTGCTCGCAGTCTCAGAAATCCGTTCGCTATACGTAACGATGGAACGGAAAAGCGGCCGCAGGCTGAGCCGGAATTACCGGCGATTGATTTCGCGCAACTGTCGAAAGTCACGCGCGATGATCAG
>JAFAHI010000317.1 GCA_019237325.1 Verrucomicrobiota bacterium
GTTGTCGGAGCAGAGTTCTATCAGAAAGCGCTAAAGCAGCGCGATTCTGGTGGGGCCCCACTAGAAAAAGGAGCAAACGCATGCGTCTACTTGGCTTCTACCCAAAGTGACGGAATCACCGGCAAGCTGCTTAGCGCAATTTGGGATCCATGGGAGAGATTGCATGAATTTAGTAAGACACTAGATAAGAGCGACATTTACACTTTGCGACGCATCGTTCCCACGGATCGAGGCCTCGATTGGGACAAGCCGGCCTCAAAGCATCAATGACAGAGCTGATCACTTTCTCAAAGGCAAAAACCCGCTGTTTCCGCATCGTTAGCGAACATTTTCACTGTATCCAACGACAGCGCGGTTAGGTCTGTGCCCACGAGTTTGATCGCTTTGCTTAAGATGTCGTGCGGAACAGTCACGATGTCACAGCCCGTTTCGTCGGCTTGCACGATATTTAGAACCTCGCGCACGCTTGCCCAAAGTAACTCCGCACTCGGCAGGTCGCTCAGGAGCGCCTTGCTGGCTTTCATGACTGGAATCGGATCTCGACCGGTATCCGCAATTCTGCCAGCAAAGACTGAAACGACCGCGGCTAGTTCAGGCACCAGAACGTCAGCCACCGCCCGCACCTGCGCCAATGTCAGTATCGCCGTCAGATTGAGTTGAGTCCCATCTTTGGCCAATTCTCGAATCAACGGAATGGAAGATTCTCCTCGGGAATTGGTAATCGGAATCTTTACAAACACATTGCTCTGCCAATCGCGAATCTTGAGTGCTTGGCGCCGCATCTCCTTGAATTCGTCCGAGAACACCTCAAACGAAATCGGCTTATCTTTAACCAACTGCAGCACTTCCTTCGCAAAAGACTCATAATCCTTGATCCCGGCCTTTCGCATCAGCGTGGGGTTCGTGGTCAACCCCCGGATCATCGGATTTTTATAAAGGGCGACCATGCCTTCCAGATCTGCCCCATCAGCAAAGATTTTTACGGAGAGGTTCTCGAGCGAATTCATACGAATGACAGAACCTCCAGACACAAACCACAAACCTTGGAAATAGCAATTTTAAAGTGGCTGCGACCCTAATCCGGCCAGGTATAATGCAAGAACCTACAGATTCTTCCTCAGAATAATCCGCGCTGCTTCTTCCAAATTTGGAGCCAGATGATCCGGTGTTTCTCGCAAATACTCGGCGTAACCCCAATCGATAAACACCGTTTTGCATCCGGCGCGTTTCCCACAATCGATGTCACGCCATCGATCACCCACCATATACGAATCGGGTAAACTAATCTGGAGTCGATTGGCAGCCTGCCGCAGCATGCCGGGCTGCGGTTTTCGACACTCACACGGCTGCCCATATTTTTCGCCTCCGTGGAAACAGGTCAAAACTAAATCAAGTGGAAGGCGTCCCGCCATGACTTGATGTATCTCCTCTACAATGCCGCGATCTAAGGTCCCTCGGCCGACATCGGGTTGATTCGTGACCACCACGAGCAAAAATCCCGCGTTTTTCAATGCCTGGCACGCATCCGCAACTCCAGGTAATATTTCAAACTCGGCGATCGAACCTGGAGGGTATGGACGTCCCTCGCGAATAATCGGCCGATTGATAACCCCGTCCCGATCCAAGAACACCGCGCTGTTCATGAGAAGCCGACAGCAGCCCTCAAGCGGCTATGCCTTCTGAACGGTGCTCTCCCACTTCGTTTGCTCGATCTTCAGTTTAGGATGGGAGACCAGCAGATGCCATAGCACCCCCTGAAATGCTTCCGAATGAGGAGTCACGTTCGCCGGGTTCACCGTCGGAACTACGCAACACATATCCGCCACTTTGGCCGTGTAACCGCCATCGCGGCCTACCACGCCGAGGATTGCCGATCCTACCTCTTTTGCGTACTGAAGCGCGGATACCAGATTGGGACTGATATTTTTTTCCAAGTTCCCGCCGCCCACCGAGAAGACGAACACCGCGTCCTGCCGTCTCAAACGGCTGCCACGTAACCATTCAACGAACACCGAGCTCCAACCTTCGTCGTTGGTTCGTGCAGTCAATTCTGACACATTGTCCGTCGGCGCGTAGCACTCGAATCCAGCGATTTTGCGAAAATCGTTTACGGCGTGGGAGGCATTTGCGGCGCTTCCTCCGACCCCGAGAAAAAACAAGCGACCACCGCGCTCGCGGACCTGCAATAAAAGCTCCGCCATTTTCTCGAGCGTTGCCGCCTCGAGCTGGTTAACAATTTGGCCGGTCTCCGAGAGATGTTGCGCGCTGTACGTTGCCACGGTGGTTAATCACTAATCAGGAATTGGCAACAGTAAAGAACGAAGCTTGCTACCATTCGTCACTTGCTAAAATTCGGTGCTTAAGATTTGATCGAGCTCCTGTAAACCTTGATGGGAACCAATCTCATAAAAACGCTGGTGCACTTCGAAGCCGGCCAGTTTGCCGTTCTCCGACAGCATCTCCAGCAGCGCTGCTAAGTCGAACGCTCGCTCTAACTCACTGCTCTCGAACAGCTCGCGGCTGCACACGGACAGACCATAATCGATGTATCGCATCTGCGGGAGTCGCCGTTTCTTACCGTAGAGTTTGATATCGCCCTTTTCAAACCACACGTTGCTTTTATCCCAGGCATCCTGGTTCGCAAACACGGTCATCAATGCGGGTTGGCCAGAGCCGGCATAAGCTTGGGCGACCTCCTGGTAGTCGATCGGCAGATAGGAATCACCGTACAGAACAAAAAAGGAATCAGGCAGTACGGGAAGCGCATTCCGGACTGCTCCCCCTGTGCCGAGAAGCTCGGGCCCATCATAGGAATAGCGGATCCGGAGACCGTACTCGGATCCATCTCCAAAGCTTCGCTGGATCATTTCGCCCAGGTAACCG
>JAFAHI010000344.1 GCA_019237325.1 Verrucomicrobiota bacterium
AGGTTATTCGGCCTTTCGTTAGATCGTAGGGAGACACCTCTACCATAACTTTGTCTCCTGGCAAGATCCGAATGAAATGTAACCGCATTTTTCCGGAAATATGCGCTAAAAGGCTGTGCCCATTGGGGAGTTCGACCCTAAACTTCGTATTTGGCAGTAATTCCACTACCCTGCCTTCAACTTCGATGACGTCTTTTCGCGCCATGTGAGGATCTCAGGTTCACCTTTAGTGACTAGAATCGTGTGTTCAAAATGAGCGGAAGGCGTGTGATCGGCGGTGACCACCGTCCAATTGTCCTGGAGCAACATCACGCCCGCTTTCCCCAGATTGACCATCGGCTCAATCGCCAGTGTCATTCCCGCCTTGAGCTTCGCGGTCGCTCCGGCAGTTCGGTAATTCGGAATTTGCGGTTCCTCATGGAGATGCCGGCCTACCCCGTGGCCGACGAACTCTCTTACGACACTGAATCCGTTTTGCTCGACGGCGTCCTGAATAGCGGCGCAGACAACGCTGAGGCGACGACCTTCCCGCGCCTTTTCGATGCCGGCGTAGAGGGAGTTTTCCGTAACCTCCAATAACCTCTGCACCTCTTCGGGAATCTCGCCGATAGGAACCGTAGCCGCGGTATCCCCGACGAAACCGTTAAGAATGACTCCAATATCCAGCTTGACGATGTCGCCATACTGTATCCGACGATGGCTGCCGATCCCGTGAACGACCTCGTCGTTGAGCGAAATACAGATATTTCCGGGAAACTTTTTATATCCAAGGAACGCACTACGACAGCCGGCATCCGCCATTAAACGAGCCGCCGCCAGGTCGACTTCCTTAGTGGTCATTCCTGGACACAACATGGCCGAGATTTCGTTGAGGATCTGGCTGGCCAGCCGGCATGCTGCCCGCATGTACTCAATCTCTTGCCGCGTCTTAATCGGAATCATTCTACTATCAGCTCTGCAATATCGGCGAAAACAGCCTCGACGTCACGTCCAGCCTCGACCTCAACAAGACGGTTTCCATAATATTTGTATACTGGGACGGTTTTTTCCCAGTACGCCTCGAGTCTTCGCTCTAAAGCTTCACTGTTATCGTCTGATCTCTTCTCTAATGGCCCACCGCAATTTGGGCAAGGGTCATGAGAAGATTGGACGTGCCTGCCCATGCTAACGACTTTTCCGCAATTGGAGCACACTAGCCGCAGCGCCATGCGGGTCCTGATGGTATCTACGGACACAGCCAACGCAATCGCTAGGTCCAGCGGGGCTTCGCGCTGTTGCAGGATCTGATCGAACGCTTTCGCTTGCTCTATGGTCCGGGGAAAGCCGTCGAACAAAAAGGAGGCCGGATAGGTTTCCAGCCAGGCATCCACCACTTGCATCACCAGATTATCGGGCGCCAATCCGCCTTTGGATATGATTTGTTCAGCTTCCAGGCCAAGCGGGGTCCTTTCTTTGGCCTGTTTCCGGAGGATTGCCCCCGTTGAGGTGGTGGGAATGCTGAACCGATTTTGAATCAACTCCGCTTGAGTTCCTTTGCCCGCGGCCGGGGGACCTAAAAGCACAAGTCTTCTTTTCACCCCGACGACATCAATGACTGACGAAGATCGAGATGGCGACTCCCGCTACGGCCAGGATAGCAGCTCCCACGCACATCCAAAGCAGTGCGCCTTCCTTGACTAAAGAACCTCGATTCGCCGGCGTCCGCTCGAACCGACCCCGGATTCGACCCTTACGCAGGAATCCATCGTAGTGTCTCTGGAGTAGGTGGGTTTCAATCTGCCGCATTGTGTCCAAGATAACGCCGACAATAATCAGCAAGCTGGTGCCGCCGAAAAAACGCGCCGTAAGCCGAGGCACACCGGCTCCCGTGATCAAGAGCTCGGGGATCACCGCGATCAACGTTAGAAAGATAGCGCCAGCAAACGTTAGTCGCGACAAAGTAAACTCGAGAAAATCGGCCGTTGGTTTACCCGGCCGGTATCCCGGGATGTAACCATTGTATTTCTTTAGGTCGTCCGCAATTTGGGTTGGCTGGAACTGGATGGCCACCCAGAAAAAGCTGAAGAAGAAAATCAAGGTAGCCGTCATCAGGTAATGCCACGGGCCGTAGGCCAGAGCGTTCGCCAAATTGACTGCCCATTCCTGGCCCCTGAAGCCCATGCTTAAAATCGTGGACGGGAACAAGAGAATCGCTTGGGCAAAGATGATCGGCATAACGCCGACGGCATTAACCTTCAATGGAAGATACTGGGTTTGGCCGCCATACACTTTGCGTCCAACGACCCTTTTTGCGTACTGAATACTGATCCGGCGTTGTCCCTGAGTGAGGGCAATCACGCCAGCGATCACAAGAATCAGAAACACGATCATCAAGACCAACACCAACGGACTAACCTGGTTCTGATTCGCGGTCGAAGGAACGAAAGTGTTCCAGACCTGTACCAATGCGCCTGGCAATGTCGCGACGATACCAACCGTAATGATCATCGAGGTACCATTGCCGACACCGCGGTCTGTGATTTGGTCGCCGACCCACATCAAGAACATGGTTCCGGCGCTGAGAGTGATCACCGCAACGATCTGAAAGCCAAGACCTGGAGAGGGAACTAAGGGCCCAAGTTTAGCAATCGAAGCGCCAATACCTTGGAGGAAGGGATTCGATTGCGGGCTTTGCATGGACAAAGCCAGGAGATACCCTTGGAAGAGACACAACCCCAGGGTGACGTACCTGGTGTACTGCATGATCTTTTGCCGGCCGCCGGTCTCCTCGCGGGCCAGTTTGTTGAGGCGCGGGATCACTGCCGTCAGCAACTGCATCATGATCGACGCGCTGATGTAGGGCATAATCCCGAGCGAAAAAACTGCGCAATGCTCGAGCGCACCGCCGGCAAAGATGTTAGCCAGAGCAGCGATACCGCCAGCAGTCGCGTTATTGGTCTGGCTCTTGAACCAATCATTCAAGACATGCGCGTTCACCCCCGGAATGGTGATGGCGGCGCCAGCTCGAACGATGATCAGCATCATCAGCGTAAAAACGATCCGCTGACGAAGCTCTGGGATTTTAAAGATATTCGTGAAAGCCGAGATCATGAGAACACTCGGTTAAGCACGAACCACCGCTGCTCCCCCGGCTTGCTCGATCTTTTGACGGGCCGACTCGCTGAATTTATCGGCTTCCACGGTCAATTTTTTGGTCAGTTCTCCACGCCCTAGAACTTTCACACCATCAACGCTACCCTTTAATAGCCCCTTCTCGCGCAGGACCTCTTCGGTGACATGCGTCTCGGCATCAAATCTTTCGAGGTCAGCCAGGTTAATGATTGCGTAGGCAGTCCGGAATGCGCCGTTACCAAATCCACGCTTGGGTAAACGGCGAATCAACGGCATCTGCCCGCCCTCGAACCCTAGGCGAATGCTGCCGCCGGAACGCGCCTTCTGACCCTTATGGCCTTTTCCGCTGGTTTTCCCGTGGCCGGAGCTTTCACCGCAGCCCAATCGTTTGACCCGGTGTTTTGCTCCCGGGCGAGGCTTCAATTCGTTTAACCGCATAATGAAATCGTTTCCGTTTACTTCTAACTTACCCGTGGACTAGCCCACGCGATGGGGAGCCGATTATCGGCTCCGAAGACGAAAGATGTCTTCCTTCTGGCGCAGAGTCCGCAGGGCCTCCATGGTGGCTTTCACGACGTTGGCATGATTGCTCGAGCCAAGTGACTTGGCCAAAACGTCCTTTATCCCAGCAGCTTCTACCACCGCACGTACTCCACCGCCGGCAATGACGCCGGTACCAGGCGATGCTGGCCGCAATAGAACGCGACCTCCGCCAAACTCGCCAATCACTTCGTGCGGAATAGTATTTTCGTGGATCGCCACTGGCACCATGGCTTTTCGCGCCGAGTCTGAGGCCTTACGAATTGCTTCAGAAACCTCGTTCGCCTTACCAAAGCCGTAGCCCACCTTGCCTTTGCGGTCACCAGCGACGATTAGAGCGCTGAAGCTAAAACGGCGCCCACCCTTCACAACTTTCGCGCACCGGTTGATGAACACCACTTTTTCCGTGGTATCGCTTTTCGGTTCTCGATCTCGGTCGTTACGGCGGTTTCTCTGATCTGGTGGCATAAAAATCAAAACTCCAAACCTGCAGAACGAGCGGCATCTGCCAATGCTTTTACTCGTCCATGATAGGTGAATCCACCCCGATCAAAGACGACTTGCCGAACGTTCTTCTGTAATGTTCTCTCAGCCAAAAGTGACCCAACCTTCTCGGCGGTCGCCACGTTGGCTTGGCTGCGCTGACTACCGCGCACACCTTTCTCCACAGTAGACGCAGCTGCAACTGTCTTGCCTACCGTATCATCGATAACTTGTGCGTAAATATGTTGGCCAGAAAAATGCACGCACAACCGAGGACGCTCCGTGGTGCCAACTACCCGTTTACGGATCCTCTCGTGGCGTAATCTAATTCGTGTGGTAGAAGCCATATTTTATCCGTCCCCTTATTGGACTGTCTTGCCCTCCTTACGCACGACCTGTTCATCCGAATACCGGATTCCCTTACCTTTGTAAGGCTCCGGAGGATAGTACGCCCGGATGTTCGCGGCGGCCTGACCTACTTTCTGTCGGTCAATTCCTTCAACTAAAAGCTTGGTGTTGTCCTGGACGGTTACCTTAACTCCGTCCGGTATCTGAAATACGATCGGATGAGAAAAACCCAAACTGAGATTCAATTTCGACCCTTGTACTTGAGCCCTAAAGCCGACTCCCTGGATCTCCAGCGATTTCTGAAAGCCCTTACTAACCCCAGTCACCATATTGTTGATGAGGCTTCGGGAAAGACCGTGCAAAGCTTTGACTGCTCGTGTTTCCGTGGTCCGATCCAGTAAGACTTCCTGACCTTCGACGCGTAGTTTGATCTGCCGCGGCAATGTCCACTCCAACTTACCTTTCGGGCCTTC
>JAFAHI010000444.1 GCA_019237325.1 Verrucomicrobiota bacterium
CCTGGCCCTGGAGTTTGGACATTCGCAGCTCCGTAGGAGCGAAATCTTTATAGCAAGCGTCACAATAAATGCAGAGAGCTCCGTTAGGAGCGGCATCTTGGATGCAAGAATAGCGGCTTGGCACGTTAAGGATCTCTATGTCGCTCCTAACGGAGCTAATCGCGTCTTTTTGTTTCTTTCTATAAATATTTGGCTCCTACGGAGCCAGGTACTGCGTACCTGGGTCTGGAGTTTGGACATTCGCAGCTCCGTAGGAGCGAAATCTTTATAGAAAGCGTCACAATAAATGCAAAGAGCTCCGTTAGGAGCGGCATCTTGGATGCAAGAATAGCGGCTTGGCACGTTAAGAATCTCTATGTCGCTCCTAACGGAGCTAATCGCGTCTTTTTGTTTCTTTCTATAAATATTTGGCTCCTACGGAGCCAGGTACTGCGTACCTGGCCGCGCCCAGGGCTTAAGCCCTGGGCTGTTCTGTATAGCCGCTTCCGACTTCGCCCCATCTCCCCCTTTAGCTACGTCGGACGAGTCGCGGCAAAAATCCCACAATTCCTATCGCATTAAGCGTCGCATAACATAGAGCACCTAACGCATCGACATTTAGCGAATTGTTGGTACACTCGACACCGATTTTTACTCTCTAGGGTATGGAGTAACTCCGGGAGGCCAAAGCTAACGACATCAATACCTATTATGGACCCCGTACCACAGAGATCCGATTCCGCCATACGAAGGCCGACCACCCCGGGATCGGATACGACGCAGGGCGATCAAAAAACTGTAAAGCGCATAGCCCCAAAAATGGGCCAGGACCAATCCGACCGGCGCGGTTCGCGCTCGGGACGAGCTTACGTCCCGATGGAACCAGCGGGATCTGGAACTTTAGATCAGCTGCAAAACGGTCATCCTGTGCGAAAGGATTGGCGAAAATCAGTGCTCATCTATTTGCTGGTTGCGGTCGCCATCGCCGGCATCGGTGGAGGCGGCTATTACGCGTGGCAACACCTGGGGGGCACAACGTCTTCGCAGGTTTTAACGTTATCCGATAGCGACATCGATCAACAGCTCACCCAACAGGCACGAGACTCCCTTCAGCGGGGCGAAGTTCCTGCTTATCTCCGGAATACCAGCCAACAGGTACTAGACAAGATAAAGAATGGTGAGGCCGATCTTGCCCGGAAACAGCTTTTCGATCCCACCAAAGCCAGTGGCGTGATGATCCACGTCTCGGCAACGATTGACGGCCAACTGGCTCTTAGCGATGTGCTAACCGAGGAACACCGGCAGACCTCTATCATTCCGATCAGCCGGAAGTCAGTTACCCACTTTCATTTCCTAGTCGATTCGCCCGGCGCTAGTGGAGCGGTGACCTGTTTCGTCCCATCAAGTGACGGCACAGTTCTTCATACTCCTCCCCTAGCCACCGGCGCCCAAGCTGATTTAGAGACCCAACGCCGGTAGGAGTTAGGGCTAAACAAAATGAGTTCCCAAATGCATTCCTGGTTTGATCGCAACTCAGAGCAGCCTCTGGCGCCTGCGATGCTGGTCGGTTTAATCGTTACATTGGCTGGCGCAGTAATTGCGCTGAACACAGTCAGCCCGTGGTTTTCCCCGATTCTTCTGCTAATCGCAATCGGCGGTGCGGTGTTCGTCGCAATTCGGCAGACCAGCGCCGGCCTGCATACTCCATCTCGAGCGCGAGAAGAGAACTTCTCTAAATTAAGCGCAATCGATTTTGCGCAAACCGAACAATGGCTAAAGGCCAACGTTCGAGGCCAGGACGAAGCGATCGAGATCGTGATTGCGAGCTTACGTAGCCAGGTTGCCATTGCCCAGTCGGGACAGCTCTTAGGATCTTTCTTGTTAGTTGGACCAACCGGCACCGGAAAAACGTTCCTGCCCCAGTTGCTCGCCCAAGCTTTGTACCCTGACAGCGAGCCGGTCCTTCTGCGGATGAATCAATATAAGACGACTAGCGATGTTCAGACGCTACTCGGCCCGCCACCGGGTATGGCGGGGTACGAGGTGGGAGGTTCTCTTACTCGGCCAGTCCTGGTTAATCCGAAACGGGTAGTCATTCTGGATGAGCTGGAAAAGGCCCACCCTGACTTGCACCATTGCATGTTCGACATCCTGGACTCCGCCTCCTGCCGAGAGAAAAGCAGCGGGAAAGAAGTCGATTTCAGCCAGTGTGTCTTCTTTGGGACTAGTAACGCCGGCGTAGAAACCCTGCGAACACTACGTCAGCAGATCAATCCCACGAAAGATCAAGCGTTGTGGCTTGGACAAAGTCGCGATGCGCTGGTCGACAATGCCGGGTTCGACCGAGCCTTTCTAGCCCGTTGGTCCCATATCATTCTAATGGACGAGCTTTCTCCCTACCATGTCGCCGAAGTCGCTTGCCTACAGTTGGCTCGTTACTGGCGGGATTACGGGATCGAGTTGACCTACACTTCTCCTGAGATCCTGCTGGATACGGTTGCCAAGAACGTCGAATTCAAACAGTACGGCGTTCGCCAGCTCGAAAATTATCTTAAGCAAACAACTAATTCCGCCATCGTGCAGGCCCGTACATCCGGTTTTAGAAAAGTTCGGCTGGAGGCTGGGCCGAACAACGAGCTGTTAATCCAACCCGTTCTCGAAGAAGAACTGGGTGCATCAGGAGTATCACTGCAGTGAGTGGACTTGATTTTCGATTGTTACTCAAGAACCAGTGGGTCATTGTTTGCTCGCTGGTCGGGTTAGTCGCGCTCTTTACCACGATGGTGGATGTCTTCACTGGTAAATTCGGTTCGAGTACCAGCACTCAGACAGCCAATAATAACCAGAGTACGAACAACAACCAGACCGGCAATCAGGTGACCCCGCAAGCGCAAGCTGTCAGTAAGCCAAAGCACGGAAGACAGTGGATGCTCGATTCTACCGGAGCAGGCGATGCCGATGCTAAGGATTTTGCATCAATCGTAAACAGCCTCCAGGACGGTGACACCGTTCAGGTAAAAGCCGGCAGTTATAACGGCCCGCTGGCTCTAGCCAAGTCAGTGGTTATCACGGGCGATACCGATCAAACGACTGGGGCCCGGGCTTCAATCCACTATTCCGGGGGGACCGGTTGTGTGATCACCGGCGGCCAGGTGACACTTCAGAATCTCGATGTCAGTGAAACGTCGGAAGGTGGGTCGGTTCTTATCTCAGGCCTTTCCCAATCGGTTCTGCAGATCAAAAACTGCAATCTTCTTTCCCGCGGAAGCAGTTGCATTGCGATGTCAGAAAATGCGCAGTTGACCTTACAAGACAGCTCTCTGCGTACGGAAAGCAAGGGCAAGGCCTGTACCGTTGAGGGGTACGCTAAGGCCACTATCGACCGCTGTACTTTCGAAGAGAACCTAAGGTGCATCGATTGTCTTCAACAGGGTTCCCTGGCCGTAAATGACTCTAAATTCCAAAACAATATCAGCGACTCCAAAGATGCCTCCTTGATCTATTTCGGCAGTACGGGATCTGCCGAATTCAGTCGCTGTACCTTTACGGAAAACACCGCGGTGATCACGGATGCGCAAGGGATAATGACCCTAACAAACTGCCGTTTTGAAAAGAACCGCGAGGGCTACTGGAAGTATACGGTGGCGAGTACTTCTTGGCAGAACACTTCTGGAAAGCTCGCGCTGAGCGCCTGCGAGTTCGTTTCGAATCCCAGAGCGCTGCTGGTTTCGAACGGAGGTCAGCTTACGATGGAGGGCTGTAAATTCCAAGGTTGCGGTCAACTCCCCAGAGGCGGGGATGCAGCGGCCAATTACGCAAATCTCCTGGTGATGGGTGAGGGTTCGGTCGCTACGGTGACGAACACGAATTTCACGGATGTGCAATTCGCCGGTGTCTTAGTCGCTGATCAGGCGCATGCTACTTTAAAGGATATCACCATCCAGGGCGGCCAATACGGCATCGATTTGGGGGTAAGTGCAAGCAACCTCCCCAAGGGTGGATCTGCTGAACTAGAGAATGCCACGTTGTCCGGCCAAAGCGGACAGGCAGCCCGGCTAACCCGGGGTAGTTATCTGAAGCTATTCAATTGTCACATCGATGGCGAAGCTTGGGACAGCTCGATCTATGTCGATACCGGGTCGATCCTCGAAATGGCCGGTTCCGATGTCAAAGGTGGAAAAGGAAACGGCTTAGAGGCCGTGGGTGCGAATTCACAGGCACGTGCCCAGCAATGTCAGTTCCTGAGCTTCCAGGGTACCGGGGTGGCAGGCAGAAACGAAGCCAAGATCGGACTCACTGGCTGCACATTGGAGCAGAATGATATCGGAGCCCAGGCCATCGAAAGCGCCATGCTCACCCTGGAAAACTGCACGATCGGGTCTAACCGGACCTACGGAGTCTCGGCGCTAAATTCCGGTTATGTCAGCCTCGCAAATATTACCTTCAACGATCAAACGAACCAGACCAACAAGGACGGTTTTTCCACAGTCCGGATTTCTGACAAGCGAGCGATGACTGCAAATCAATGAGAAGCAGAAGCATTTTAACCGCAGATGAACGCAGATTGACGCAGATAAGTAGTTCCAAAAACCCAACCCGCAAGCGGACACGAGACGGAACCTACTTCGTTAGCGTTCATTCGTGGCCTGTCGCGCCGGAGGCTTGGCGAAGGCGGATGCATTCGCGGTTAACCTTTGTGTTCTCTGCGTCTCTGTGGTGAAATAGAAGTACTAACAATGGCTGACATCCGTGGCATGACAGATTGGGAGCAGCTCAAGCGGCTGCTCGAAAATCAGGATGATGACGGCAAGACCATGAGGATCGACGAACCGGCGCTACTGGAGCATCTCCAGGCCCGAGTTAAAGGTCAGGACGTTATTCTGAAGGATGTCGCCAGGTTGCTTCGCCTACAGGCTGCCAAACAACAAAAGACTCGACCAATTGCTAATCTCCTGTTTCTCGGACCGACCGGGACGGGAAAAACGGAATTAGCCAAGGCGATCGCGACTTTCCTGTTCAAAGAGGAGAAAGCCATGCTCCGCTTCGATTGCTCCGAGCTGAACGGCGCTCACTCCAAGGATCGGCTGATCGGCGTACCCGCTGGTTACATCTCTTCGGAACAAGGCGGGCAGCTCACCCGTCCGGTCATGGCAAGCCCACGCCGTTTGATCCTTTTCGATGAGATTGAAAAAGCTTACCCGCCCGTCTTCGATCTATTTCTTCAACTCATGGGCGAGGCCCGCCTCACCGAACAAGGGAGCGGCAAAGCCGTTGATTTCTCGCAAACCATCATTGTTCTCACCAGTAACGCTCACGCTGAGCAGATTGGGCAGATCCAGCGAGAGGTAACCGATTACCATGAAATGGTAAATTCGATTAAGACCTATCTGGCAGAATCGAAAGTCTTCCGCCCGGAAATTGTAGGACGGATCGACCGGGTCTACGTCTTCCAACCCTTGAGCGGTATGATCATCGCGGAGATCGCTCTACTAAAGATCGCCAAATTAGCCGAACAATACCGCCTAAAAGTGCATTTTGTCGCACCCGAGCTATTGCTGCAGGCGCTGGCAGCAAATGAAAAGGTAAGCCGGTTTGGAATTCGTGAGCTGGAACGAATCCTCGATGAGATGCTTGCCAACCAATTGTTGCAGGCCAAAGACCAGGGAGCTCGCGAAGTCGCTTTAGAGGCTAACGAGGCGGGTGAGGTTGTGGTCGTACCTTCCGCTTAGAAAAGAATCTCACCACAGAGCAGACTTCGCCCCATCTCCCCCTTTAGCTACGTCGGCCATGGACACAGAGAACACAGAGACGGATTTGTTACACAGCAAGGCCACGAAGGCCACAAAGGTGAGAGAAAAGATCGTGAATATGAAACTGGTTCAGTTGATGACGATCCTGCTGCTAACTGCAGGTACGCTGGCGCAGCCGGCAAGTGCAGGTCCGTTCGATGCACTTAAGAATTTTTTTGTACGGCCACAACCGCAAGCCCATGTAAGTCATCATCGGCCAGCTCATCCGAAAGAAGCGAAAGACGCACCAAAGGATGCGCCGAACGACTCTCCCTCCCCGGTAGCTCCTCCAGTCGATCAACAAACGAATCAACAACCGAATGGCGCTCCGGGACAGCAGAACACCGGACAGCAGAACACCGGACAGCAGAACACGCTAAGTACCAACAATCGCCAAGGACGGCCGGCGATTGCTGCGGCGCCGCTGTTCTAAGTAATCAGTAAGATAGTAATCGGCACTCCTAGAGATCGTCATCGATTACCGATGCCTCTTCCGAGTTTAGTGTGCGAAATATTAGGCAATCCGCTTTTGACCCGCCTGGGCGGGTCTGACAGAATAGCCCAGGGCTTTAGCCCTGGGTTGGCCGGGTGAAATAGGTGCCCTGAAAGTGGCACCCGATGTTTTGGCGTGGGTTGTGGATCGACGGCCCAACACCCTGAACGCGCATCTCGGTCGCCACTCGTGAGGCACATCGTTCTCGTACTCGTCGTCGTCCTCGTCCTCGAGAGGGTTTGTTGTTAGTTATTCGCATCGGGATTGTATCTATGTGCCTTTTCCGAATTGCACCCCGCGGACGCGGGGTTGAAGATGCTTTCAGGGCGTATTTTATGACACACGTAACCCAGGGCTAACGCCCCGGGGTTTATTCTGTCGGACCCGCCCAGGCGGGTTAAGAATTCCACTGACGTTCTACCTTCCTTGCTGGGCACGCTCCCATGTCAAACGACGCCACCCCCTGCAATCTCCTGGCGGTTTACGGGACCCTCCGGCGGCGCTCTATCTTCCATAAACTGCCCGTGGCTGCCGCGCGCCTCCAATTCTTTAGTCGCGGGTTAATCCGAGGTCGTCTCTTTTGGCAGCGCATGTACCCGGGATTGATTCAAGATCGGGGAATTGCGCTGGTTGAGCTTTTCCGGATTGTCGATCCCAATGTTCTTGGCGATCTGGATCGATATGAAGGATTCGACCCCAGGAACCTGCGAGCATCATTGTTTATCCGAGCCCAAGTTTTGCTCTTGAACCCTCAAGTATGGGCGTGGGTTTATTTTCTCAATCTACAAATACCACGCGGGACTGAGCCAAAGATACCGGGGACACTTCACCACAAAGACACAGAGAGCGCAAAGAACTGAATGACAACAGCACATGAACAAAGATAGACAGAGGTTAGAACGCTGAAGTGCGAATGGATCCGCTATGCGGCGTCCAGGGGATGGCGCCAGTTCAAGTCTCTAAACCTGCCATATCCGCGGTCGGTCGTAATCCACGTGTTGCCAGATTCGATGGCCATCGCGGCCAAAAATGCATCCGGAACCAGGTTGCCGCGGCAGCTCGATTCTCGGACCAGCCTCGTGAAGATCGACCAATGCCCGGGCCCCGGGCTAATCACGACATGATTTGCACATTCGCGAAGCGTTTGGACAAACCTTAACGCCACCCTAAGATCCGTCGGCGGATCGAAGATTCTGGTATGGGTTACGACACGCAGGAATCCGCCCAACACCAAGTCCGGGATCGCGAACGCTTCACCTCCATTAGCAAGCTGTTCGAGCCAAATGCGATAATCGCTATGATCTGGAGCGTCCTCGCGATGGGCATAAACTAAAACATTAACGTCCAGGAGCTTCATTCATGATCTCTTCGAGGGCGGCGCTGTCGTCCAAGTCAACTCCGGGACGGAGGCCCCGACCTTTGAAAGTGGGAAGCTCAATCCTCTTTTTTCGGTCAGGCTTCGTACGGTTGAGTTCAACCCGCAGGGCAACAACGACCAGTTCGTTCAGGGAAATACCTCGATCTAACGCGACTCGACGAGCCTTTTTAAGCAGCGCTTCATCGAGAGAAATCGTAGTCCGCATGCTATCATGATGATAGTCAATTGCATCATGATGTCAACACAGAAAAGCAGAACACCAAGGCCGCGACGACAAACAATGATTTACACAACAAGGCCACAAAGGCCGCAGAGATAAAGTGAACAGGCAGCCACCGATTTAACCGAAAGCCCGAATTTAACATCCACACATTCGCAGATTCATACCGCAGCGGAGCCGCAACCACAGAAAGCCTAGCGCAGAGGGCGCAAAGGACGCAGCGGAAAACAGAAGAGAATTTTTGTTAAAAAAGCAAAAGTCTAAACCTTTGCGACGTTACGGATTGTCGTATTCTAGTCAGCGTGACTAGAATAGGAACCAAGATCAAGAAGCGGCACAAGGTAGGCCCTCGAGAAGACCACTTGA
>JAFAHI010000625.1 GCA_019237325.1 Verrucomicrobiota bacterium
AAGACGCGATTAGCTCCGTTAGGAGCGACATAGAGATTCTTAACGTGCCAAACCGCTATTCTTGCATCCAAGATGCCGCTCCTAACGGAGCTCTCTGCATTTATTGTGACGCTTGCTATAAAGATTTCGCTCCTACGGAGCTGCGAATGTCCAAACTCCTGACCCAGGGCTAAAGCCCTGGGCTGTTTTGTATAACCGCTTCGCGGCAAAGTCCGACGCGTCGCTCATAGTGACGGTCGATTGGACAACAAACCGCTCTGATCCTTGAGCGGCACAACCTAGCTCCTTATTCTTGGCGTCCTCAGCCAATATAGTTACAATAACAGCATGAGCCAGCCCCCAGCGAGTTCCGTTACTTATCCGGAATGCGTGGAACATGGAGTATGGGTTCCGATTCCGACAAATCCACCGGATGACGAACTTCGGCTTCGTCTGAAGGATGTTGATGCGGATGAATCTCGCAACATTAAACAGCGCGGCGTAATGAGCTTTCATGCGGTCGGCTGCTCGGGGTTTTACGAAAATCAGGAACCTGGTAAGCGCGTGGCCGGAGCGATGGCGGATCAGATCTCCAAACCTCAAGCCTACGGTGGAACACGCGATGCGGCGCCGGCCTCCTTCTTGTTTCATCTTGGCGACCTTGCCTACAAAGATGAGAACCCGGCGAATGTTGAGGCCAAAAACCAAGCATTGATCTATAACGCCCAGTTCTACGCGCAATACACGAAGTATGCTCGTGAGATCTTTGCGATTCCCGGTAACCACGATGGGAAGAGCTCCAAACATCAATCGAAATCGGGTATTGAGCACTTTCAGGAGAACTTCTGCGATCCGAATCGCGGCCAGAGTCCTGATAACGCAACCGATCGACGAAAAGCGATGTGCCAGCCCTATCCCTATTGGAGGCTAGAGACTCCGATTACTACGATCATTGGGCTCTATACGAATGACATCAATGGTGGCCAGCTCGACGATCCGATGAGCGATGATAAGCCGCAATACCGTTGGTTAGTAAAGACGTTGGCGGACATCAAGCAGCGAACCGAGCGCAAAGTGTTAGTGCTTGCGCTCCATTATCCGCCTTACTCCGGAGGAGCCAACTTCCGCGAGCGCGGCGATCCCAACCTTGGCCCGACTCCGCGCCGGGGACAGCTTCAACCGCTGGCCGTTCTGCTTCGGCAAGCTTATGCCCAGACCAACCAGTATCCTGACATTGTTTTGTCTGCGCACGCCCATCTTTATCAAAGGATCACCTACCAACACGCGGACGGACGCGAGATGCCTTATATGATCGTAGGCAGCGGCGGTCATCCACCGGTCGAAAACTTGTTTGAAACCTGCACGAAAGGTGAGCTTGAACGTAGGCCGCCGCCTTTAGATCTGGTATTGCCGCCGCGTTCAGAACTACCCAGCGGCGATACCGCCAAAGTAGTCGCCTATAACGACAGCGATTTCGGCTTTGCCCGGATCACGGTGGATATCAATGAGAACACCCTGAGCGGTGAGTTCTTCACTGCATTCCGTTCCGACGCTACCTCTGAAGTGGTCCCGGGACTAGCCGACTCCTTTGTCTTGGATCTAAAGAAGCACAAGCTTCAGAAATAGGCGACCCCATCGCCCTCGTCCCGCGGCCGCGGGAAGGCAGCGCTCCACGGGCGGTCCGGCGTCTCGCCGTTTCGCCCATTCGCTCTTTCGAGCACGAGCACGAAGGACCTTCACCTTTCACGTTTCACTTCTCACGTGCGCGCAGCGCACCATCGGATAAGGTCGCTAAATGCGCATCTTCGACAGTTCGTTCACGTCTGCACCGGAGGTCCAACTTCTATCGAACGGTCGTTATCACATTGCCGTCACGAACGCGGGAGGCGGTTACAACCGTTGGAATGACTTGGCCGTCACCCGGTGGCGTGAGGATACGACTCGTGATTGTTGGGGGAGCTTTATCTATCTGCGGGACTCAGCCAGCGGCGAATTTTGGTCAGTGGGTTATCAACCCACGCTCCGCCTGACCGATGAGTATAAAGTGACATTTACTCCATCGCAGGCGGAGTTCCATCAACGTCACGCCGGCTTCGAAATCGTCACTCGCTTCTGGGTTTCACCGGAAGACGACGCTGAGGTTCGTCGCGTCGTGATCAGAAACGTTTCCGGCGAGGCGCGCGCGATCGAGCTCACCAGTTACGCTGAAGTCGTCTTAGCCGTTCCCGGCGCCGACCTAGCTCATCCTGTTTTCAGTAATCTTTTTATTCAAACTGAGCTGGTGCGAGAGGCCTCCGCAATTCTCTGCAACCGCCGCCCACGGGGCGAAGGAGCGGAACACCCTTGGATGGTGCACCTAATGGCGGGCGCTGAGGGCGGCGAGTTATCCTGCGAAACCGATCGCGCCAGATTTATCGGGCGAGGCAGAACCGTAGTGGACCCGGCCGCAATGCAGAAAGGTTCGTCGTTGTCGAATACGGTTGGTTCCGTACTCGACCCGGTGATCTCGTTGCGACGCACCTTCCAGGTGGCTGCGGGAGTCTCCATCACAGTTGATCTTGTGACCGGGTTAGGTCCCAATCGTCATGCCGCGTTAGCTCTGGCCGAAAAATATCGTTCTCCGCAATCGATCGCAGGATCACAGGAGCTAGCTCAGAGCCAGTTAGCGCCGCCGGAATTAGAGGATGCGGACGTGGATATTTATGGACAGCTAGCGAGCGCTCTCATTTATCCCAGCTCTACTTTTCGCACGCCTCCCGAAGTAATAGCTCAGAATAAGCTCGGGCCAAACGCGCTTTGGCGACACGGTATCTCCGGTGATTTACCAATCGCGTTGTTACGAATATTAGGTGACCGCGTAAGTTCGCCGAATTTCGAGCTGATAAAACAATTGATTCAGGCGCACGCTTACTGGCGCAAGCAGGGATTAGCTGCGGACCTGATCATTCTCATCGAACAGACGTCCGACACGAATCAGGAGCTAAATGACCGAATCGAAAGTCTCCTGGCGACTCGCCAACGAACGGAGACGTTGGAAAAGCCGGGCGGGATTTTTGTGCGGCATTTGGGACAACTTTCACCCGAAGAACACGTTCTATTCCAATCGGTCGCTCGCGTTGTTCTTACCGATCAAGGAGGAACGCTCAAAGAACAGCTCCAGGCGCGAACCGAGGATGAGCTCCCGACCGGTAGGGATGAGCTCCCGACTGCGCAAGGCCTTCGTCGCGGCCAAGCCCAAAATGCTTCCCAACCGATCGACGAGGGCGCGCCAAAGCGTAGCGACGGCGGCCTGCCCATCCGGAGTCGAGAAGAGGCGTCAGAATCGAACCCGGACGAGCCGGAGCTCATCCCTACCGGGACACTGCTATTTAATAATGGCGCCGGCGGCTTTACAGCAGACGGTCGCGAATACGTTATCACCTTGGAACCCGGGGTCACTACGCCGGTTCCTTGGGTCAACGTCCTGGCAAACCCAAATTTTGGGACGGTAGTTTCCGAGACCGGCGGCGCTTACACCTGGGCCGAGAATTCTCATGAGCTGCGGCTCACGCCCTGGAACAACGATCCGGTCACTGATCTCAGCGGTGAGGCCTTTTATCTTCGGGATGAAGAAACCGGACAAATCTGGTCTCCTACGCCCTTACCAGCGAGAGGCAACCATCGGTATGTCGTGCGGCACGGTTTTGGTTACTCCGTGTTCGAGCATTCGGAATACGGCATTTCTTCGCAGCTAACCATTTACGTGGCCATCGATGCGACTGTAAAATTCGCGTCGTTAAAACTGCGAAATATCTCGCGACGCTCCCGACGAATATCGGCAACCGGTTACTGGGAGTGGGTATTCAGCGATCTCCGTCAACGAACGGCGCTGCATATTCAAACTGAAATTGATACTGACAGCGGCGCACTCTTGGCTCGCAATTTTTATAACAACGCGTTTACGGACTGGATCGCCTTCATCGATGCCGACGGCTCAGCTCGGACATTCACCGGGGACCGGAACGAGTTTCTCGGTCGCAATGGCAGCCTGGCTCAGCCAGCGGCTCTCGGCCGGGATCGGCTTTCCGGGAAAGTGGGTGCCGGACTAGATCCTTGCGGGGCTGTGCAGACAACGACCGAGCTGACGCCCGGCTCAGAACAAGAAATTTGTTTCCGGTTAGGTGCGGGCAAGAGTCTGACCGAAGTTCAGCAGTCAGTTCGGCGGTTTCGCGAGCCTAAGGCTAACCAAAACGCTCTAGTAGCGGTCCAACAATATTGGACTCGTACGCTAAGCACTGTCCACGTCGAAACTCCAGATCCTTCCGTCGATGTAATCGCGAACGGCTGGCTCTTGTACCAAGTACTCGTTTGCCGGGTGTGGGGGCGTACCGGGTTTTATCAATCGGGTGGCGCATTCGGTTTTCGGGATCAATTGCAAGACGTGATGGCGTTAGTGCATGCCGAGCCCCGTTTGACTCGAGAACATTTACTACGCGCAGCCGCCCGACAGTTTCGAGAAGGGGATGTGCAGCACTGGTGGCATCCCCCTACAGGCCAAGGTGTGAGAACCCATACCTCCGACGATTACCTGTGGCTACCGTATGTCACCTGGCAATATGTTACCCGAACCGGAGACACCAGCGTTCTCGATGAAAAGGTATCTTTCATTGAGGGACAGCTCCTAAAACCGGAGGAAGCTGACGTTTATTTTCGGCCGGAACAATCCCAAGAATCCGCCTCGTTATACGAACATTGTGTTCGCTCGATCGAACATGGACTGCGATTCGGTCAGCATGGCTTGCCCTTGATGGGCACCTGCGATTGGAACGACGGAATGAACCTGGTCGGAAAAGACGGACGCGGCGAAAGTGTCTGGCTAGCTTTCTTTCTTTACGACGTTTTGCAGCGATTCGGAAAACTAGCGCGCGGACGCAACGACGTTGCGTTTGCAGACCGTTGTCTAGCGCAGGCGAAAGAAATCCAGTCGAACATCGAAAAACACGCTTGGGACGGAAAATGGTATCGTCGAGCTTACTTCGATACCGGCGAACCCCTTGGTTCCCATCTAAACGATGAGTGCCAGATTGATTGTTTACCGCAAAGCTGGTCGGTGATCTCGGGAGCGGGAAATCCGGAACGTGCACGCCAAGCCATGGAGTCGTTGAATGAGCGATTGGTTCGACGCGACGCTAAGCTAATTCAGCTGTTAGACCCGCCTTTCGATCGATCGAAGCCGAGCCCCGGTTATATCCAAGGTTATGTTCCCGGCGTGCGCGAGAATGGTGGTCAATATACCCACGCCGCAATCTGGACGGTCTTAGCCGCCGCTTTGGAAGGAAACGATGAGCTTGCTTGGGAGTTGTTCTCGTTGCTCAATCCCGTAAACCACGGGAGAACAGCAGCGGATATCGCGAAATATAAGGTGGAGCCTTATGTTATCGCCGCCGATGTTTATTGGGTGCCTCCCCATACCGGTCGCGGCGGTTGGACTTGGTATACTGGTTCTGCCGGTTGGATATACCGGACGTTGATCGAAACCTTATTGGGCCTACAGCCCGAAGGGAACCAATTGCGGTTGTTACCACGTCTTCCGAAGGCATGGACCGGATATAAGATTCATTATCGGTATGGTGATACTCCTTATCATATCAGCATCGTCAGATCACCCGATGCGAAGACCTATTTAGACGGGAAAGAGGTTTCTGGGGAGACGGTACCGCTGGTAGACGATAAACAAGAGCATCAAATCGAGGTGCGGGTTGGACGGTAATGCGTAAGGGAGGGCGCGCGTCCTCGCGCGCCGTCGTGCCAGGAGCGAAGGTGCGTTCGTCTACTTTATCGAGGGTCTGAACACGTCGGTCGGCAACAACGCGTTCCCAGCGCGCGAGGACGCGCGTCCTCCCATCATCACTCCATCACTCCACCGCCGTTAGAAGTTTCGCGTTTGCCACTCCACCTTAAGATGATGTTTCGCGGCGTAAGCTTTCCCTAACTCGACCAATCGATTAAAGAGTGCTTGGTAGCCGGCTAGGTATTTGGTGTCGATCTCTTGGGCTTTAGCAACCCGTTCCTGTTGAGAGCCGCCTTCATCGTACAGCTTAGCTAACTCACGATATTCGGCTTTATAAACCGGTAGAACAAACTCGTGTAGTTTGATCGAAGTTTGCACCATGTCCCGGGTTTCTTCGGCATCCGGAAGTGCTTTTATCTTGGTCAGATTCCCTTCTACACGTTGAATTTGGTCTTCGATGATCTCTTTCCGGGTCATCGGCGTTGTCTGATCTTTCGTCTCCGGAACTAGTTTAACGGAGGGATGAGCTAACGAGTACAGCGCCGCTTGGCCGCCAAAGGGCGTTATCAGGTTTACGTTGAGAACAGCTTCGTCGAAATAAATCTCAGGACTCGCGTTATTGCAGGAGGATAGGAGCCAGCCCAGAGCAAAGGCAATCACTACAGAGCGGAACCGGTGATTCATGAGTGTCCGCCGGGTTATCTAACCGACCACCGCAGAGCAAGCAAAAAGGGGCTGTCGGTAGGAACGAGCTCCTGCTCGTCCAATGCGATGGCTCGACACGACTGCTGGCCCAAAACACAACGGACGAGCGGGAGCTCGTCCCTACCGGAAAATGCCCCACGTCCCGCGCCCCGGCTAATTTTCCGCACCGGTACCGCTTACAACGCTATGATACTTGGCCAGCTCCGCTTGATATTCCCGCTGGCCCTTTTTGTAGGCCTCCTCGGAGATCTGGTGACTTTTATACTGAGCTTCTAGGTGCGCCCGTTTCCGCTCGGCTTCCCGGCGTCTTTGTTCGGCGGTTTTCCGGGATACTTCGGAAGGCGTCCTTGCTTCTCGTGGATTATCATTCGCGATCAATGCCGTTGGCCGCGAAACTGGAGTTGCCGATGGAGACAGCGATGCCGTCGCCGATAGTCTTGGCGATGCCGTTGGCGACGGCGTAGCTGAAACCATTGCAATCCGCGGGGAGGCCATGGTCGTCGGGACTGGGTTTACGCTTCCGGCGAGTAAACCGGAAGCTGTCGGGCTAGGCGACGCCACCGGCGCATGTCCTTGATGCTTCGATCGAGAGTTTTTCACTAGGGTGAAAGCAGCAAAGCTGAGCGCCCCCACCATAATCAAGGCTAAGCAGACCCCCGCGAGAATCACCTTAAGAGGAAGCTTCGGCGAAATACGATACGGGATCTTTTGCTTTGGAGCGGCTCTTAGATGGAGTTTTAACGGTCGACGGCGGTGCCTGTTCATGGACAACGCCGTGAGAGTACACTACAGGATGTATAATGCAATGCGTTTTCATACAAGATGTACTGCCTTGGCCAAGCCGCAGCGGAGCGGTGGTAGGGCGAGGCGCCTGAAAGACTTGAAATCGCCAGCCGGAGGATTCGTAGGGTCCGCCGCTCTTTAGTCCGCAATGCCGAACCATGCGCCGAGCCGCGGCCTTCGATGCGCTACCCATATACATCCGCTTTGATGCCCAATGTCCGGCTCGGCACCTCAGTCGACCTGTTGAAAGATAGAGCGTCAGAACCCGAATTGCCTTTGCGGTCGTGTTCAGGTCTTTCGGGAGCCCTCGCCCTACCACCACTCCTCTACTCCATCACTCCCTCCCCTCTCCCTTTCTTCTCACATACGCAACTCGCCATACCGTCCCATTCCCGTCCTCGCTGACTAGAAGAGCACCGTCGTGAGCCACTGCCACTCCCACCGGTCTACCCCAAACGCTATCGTCGTTTACGACGAATCCGGTCAGAAAGTCGTCGTATTCGCCGGTTGGAAGTCCGTGACTAACGCGGACGCGGACAACCTTGTAACCGGTGCGCACAGTCCGGTTCCATGAGCCGTGAAAAGCGGCGAAGATATCCCCGTGGTATTCCGGAGGGAAAGCCGCTACGCCGTTGCTGGCGGTGTAAAAGACCATCTCGAGTGAGGCAGAGTGCGACTGCAGCAGGACATCAGGAACGATAGCCTTGCCGGCGAGATCCGGACGCTCGCCCGCATGGCGCGGGTCTTCATGGTTCCCCAAGTAGTACCAAGGCCATCCGTAAAATCCTCCTTCTTTTACGCGCGTGATATAATCGGGAACCAAATCATCACCCAACGAATCCCGCTCGTTCACAGAGGTCCACAACTGGCCAGTCTGCGGGTCAATCGCGAGTCCAACCCCGTTGCGAATCCCCGTCGCAAAGGTATGCAACGGTTCATGGCCTTCGGGATCAGTTACTAACATATCGGCTCGATTCGTTTCACCGTCCCAAGCGGCGCCTCGGCCATGTTCACTTTCCCAATGATGAATCGCATCACTGCTCTTTCTACCCATCCCTTCACCGACGTTTGAGCCGGACCCGACCGAGATAAACATCCGCTGTTCATCAAGCGAAAAAGCGATATCCCGAGTGGTATGGCCACCGTGGCTTTCTGAGAGCCGAGGTACAATGACCTGCCCGCCATCGCGGGCCTTGAGATCTCCATTCTGATAACGAAAACGAACAACCGAGTTGTTGTTCGCAATGTAGATCCATTCCGGATTAGAATTCGACGGATAAAACGCGATCCCGAACGGCCGGTCCAATCGTTCTGCAAAGATTTGATTTATCGAAGGAACCCACGCTCCATCGGCGGCTCTTAACACGCGTATCCGATTCCGGGCGGTCTCAGCAATAAAGATGTCCCCATTCGGCGCGACCCTGATCAGGCGAGGATTAGATAACCCAGACGCAAATAACCGGACTGCAAAGCCGTGGGGCACGGATAACGCGGCGTTGGGAGGTTGTCTCACCACATTCGGACCGTTCCCAGCGGACGGGGTGCTATAGGGCGGAGGCAGGTCGGCTAAGGTAATATGGTGTTTGACGCCAGGCGCGGCATTACGCCAATCACCCGGGTCGCCTTTGTCTCGGAGAGCCGGTACCGGTGTCTCTTCAGCAGCAACCTCAACGGGAGCCTTCAGTCTCGACAGATAACCAATCACGTCTGCCCGATCCGCAGAGTTGGCCATGATCATGGCCATGGTAGTGCCCGGTACCATGGCGCTTGGGCTAGTCAGAAAACGGTTTAAGGTCGACGCATCCCACGTGACCTCGGATTCCTTTAGCGATTTTGTGTAATTGAAATTCGGGCCAGCCCCGGCGCGTCTCCCGAAAACACCCACTAAACTTGGCCCTTGCCGGGTGATGATCGTGTTACCCGGCCCTAACGTATCGGCGTGACAGACCGCGCAATTCTGCTGAAAAAGCGTTTTCCCGTGGCTGACGTCGCCGCTTGCGTCCTGAGCACGGGCCATGTTAATGCCGAAGGACAAGAAGAGGATCAAAATCAGCGTCCGTGTGTGGAGGTCCATGGCGGAGAGGGAAAATCTCACGCAAAGCCGCGAAGACGCAAAGGGAACCGCGAATGGACGCGAAAGCGGGACCGCGAATGGACGCGAACAGATCTTCGGGGCGTTGCATTCCGCGTTGTAGCTCGCGCGGGTGTCGACGCCATGAATTCCTTTAGGTATTGCGCCTTGAAAGACGCGACGCTCTGGTTCCCGTCCTTCTTTTTCGCAAGAACCCGACAAAGTGCGCAAAAGCCCGAGAGAGCGGCTCATCGTGGGCGGTATGGTATGCCCGTGATAATTGGCAGCCCACATCATCAAACTACCAAGGGCGTCGCTTCTTTCCGAACGCCATACCTGCCACATCCTCGAGGCGTCGGCAGCCGCTATAGCTACGCCGCCGAACGCAACGCCCCGTTCTTCGCAGCAGCCGCGCATCCCCGGCTTCTCACCGCTCACATCTTACATCTCACTTCTCACAGCTTAGCAGCCGCGTTCCGTCGATCGAACCTTTCACGAGCTTTAAGAACTTCGGCGATATTAGCTTCGGCCCAGGCACATAGCTCATTCACCTTGTCAACGAGCGAACTGCCTAAGGGTGTTAGCGAATACTCTACCTTGGGAGGCACGCTGGCGTACAGCTTTCGAACGACCAAGCCATCTCGTTCCAGGTCGCGCAGGGTTACGGTCAGCATTTTCTGGCTGATGCCATCGATGGCCCGCCGGAGCTCGGCAAAACGCATCGTGCCAAAGGATAAACGGACCACAATTAACACCGCCCATTTATCGGCTAGATGATCCAAGATCAGCCGGGTAGGACAAAAACGGTCGTTAACCATGGGCCGGTCGCAGCCGGTTGGTTTTGTTCGAGTTATAGGCGTTGGGGAGATCATACACCGCCCACCGAGTGTAGCTCAGAATCAGACGAAAAACAACTCATGGTATACTGAAGGTTACCTACTCTCTAATAGGTGCCTCCTTGCAAATGGTATCTTAGTATCCTAAGGGTTTCAAGTAACCAGAAATCAGTACTAGTAGGACGGGCAATGAAAAGGAGCTTTGTGAGAGAATTATTAAAACATTTTGAACTGTTCGCCAACCGGCTTACGTCGCGATCAGCGGTGGTTCCGCCAGCTCGGACGAGGTCGGACCGCTCGAGCGTGCCTGGCCTGGCGTTGCCTGGTCTGGCCTTGGCCTTTTTGATAGTGGCCCTCACCGGCTGTAATCAGCAACCACCGGCCGCGCACGCCCTGCCCCCAGCCAGCGTCACCGTCAGCAAGCCGGTCCGCAAAGAGATTGTCGATTGGAACGAGTTTACCGGAAGAACCGCTGCCGTGAACCTGGTGAATATTACCGCCCGAGTCAGCGGATACATCGTCAATATCCCCTTTAAGGAGGGTGACATGGTCCACAAGGGTGACTTGCTCTACCAGATCGATCCCCGGCCCTATCAGGACGCGTACGACCAGGCGCTTGGCCAACTAAAGCAGGCTCAGGCAAACCAACAATTGCAGGAGGTAACCTATGAAAGGCAAGCCCGCCTGCAGCAGACGAACGTAATCGCCAAGGAAGATTACGATACGGCGCTATCGAACAAGAACCAGGCTGCGGCTCAAGTAATCTCCGCGCAAGCCGCGGTCAACGCCGCTCAGCTGAACCTGGAGTTTACTCATGTCATTTCCCCGATTGACGGCCGGGTCGGGCGGCAACTCGTCAATATCGGAAACTTGGTGCAAGCGGATTCAACCCAGTTGACTACGGTGGTCAGCATCGACCCAATCTATGCGTATTTCAGCATGGATGAACTGGCAGCACTCGGTTATCAACGCCTGGTTCGAGACGGTAAACTCGCCAGCACCAGCGACGGAAAAGCGCTCGTTTACCTCCGATTACAGGACGAGAACGGCTTTCCCCATGAGGGCACGGTTAACTTCGCCGACAATTCGTACGATACTACAACCGGAACCTTGCTCATCCGGGCCACTTTCCCTAATCATGATGGCTTCCTGACGCCGGGCAACTTTGTTCGCGTCCGGATTGCCTCAAGCCCGCAGTATGAGGCGCTGCTAGTCGCAGATCGCGCAATCGGCACGGACCAAGACCAAAGCTTTGTGTACGTTATCGACTCCAAGAATATCGCCCAATTGCGTCACGTAACCATCGGACCAATGGCTGACGGTTTACGGGTGGTAAAAAGCGGGCTGAAACCGGATGACGTGATTGTGGTGAACGGAATTCTAAAGGTAAGACCCAACAGCCCGGTGAAACCGGAGAATGGTTCCATGGCGCAGTTCGCCACCAACGATGGCAATTTGCCCACGACGTTCTCTAAAGGGAACGCGTCAGTCGGCGCGACAGACGGAAAAACAGCGAGTCGCTAAACCAGGGAAAAACCAAGGATGAAGTTGTCCCATTTTTTCATAGACCGCCCGATTTTCGCGATCGTGATTTCGATCGTGACGGTCCTGCTGGGGATAATCGGTTACACGACCTTACCAGTTGCTCAGTACCCTGAGATCGCGCCTCCGACCGTCGTCGTGCAAGCGCAATATCCGGGTGCAGATCCGAAGACGTTAGCGGAAGAGGTGGCAGAGCCGATCGAGCAACAAGTAAACGGCGTCGAGAACATGCTCTACATGTCCTCCGTTTCCGCCATGGACGGGACGATGCAGCTTACTATTACCTTCAAGTTAGGAACCGATCCTAATATTGCGCAGGTTTTAGTGCAAAACCGGGTCGCCATCGCGGAACCGCAATTGCCCGCGGAAGTTAGGAATATCGGTGTCACCACGCAGAAACAGTCGCCCGATATTTTGATGGCGATCGGGCTGACATCGAAAAACAATACCTACACCCCACTCTATTTAAGTAACTACGCGTATACCCAGATCGAAGACACGCTGAAACGAATCGACGGGGTAGGAAATGTTCAGGTCTTCGGCGCGCAACCGTACAGCATGCGCGTCTGGTTGAATCCGGACCTGATGTATTCCCGAGGATTGACCGCAGACGATGTGGTCAATGCGATTCAAGCTCAGAATATTCAAGTTGCTCCAGGCGCCGTTGGTGCTGAGCCGGCACGTCCCAAAACCGAGTTTCAGCTCATCCTTAATACCAAGGGGCGTCTCATCAGTCCGGAACAGTTTTCCCGGATTACTTTGAAACGAGGTAGCAACGGCCAAATAGTTTATTTGGGAGACGTGGCCAAGCTCGAGCTTGGCGGCCAAAGTTATACCAGCAGCACGTACGAGAACGGAACTATCCCGGCTATCGGTATCGGGATTTTTCAGCTACCCGGATCGAACGAACTAAAGACGGCGGCGCTGGTTAAGAAAGCGATCGCGGAAATGGCTAAATCGTTCCCGCCCGGGATGGAATACTCTATCCCCTACGATCCAACCCTGTTCACTCAACAATCGATTGATGCGGTTTACGAGACTTTGCGAGACGCAATCATTCTCGTCGTGATCGTGGTCATGGTTTTCCTCCAGTCGTGGAGAATCGCCGTGATTCCGTTGATTGCGGTGCCGGTCTCGTTAATCGGGACGCTTGCGGTAATGGCCTTAATGGGGTTTTCGCTCAACTCGCTCTCTCTGTTCGGGCTAGTGCTGGCTATCGGTATCGTGGTTGATGATGCCATCGTCGTGGTCGAAAACGTCGAGCGTTGGATCGAGCACGGCTTTTCACCGAGAGAAGCAACGAGAAAAGCAATGGACGAAGTGGGCGCCGCGATCATCTCGATTGCGGTCGTGTTAACCGCGGTCTTCGTTCCCACCGCTTTAGTGAGCGGTATCAGCGGCCAATTCTATCGTCAGTTCGCATTGACCATCGCGATCGCCACCCTAATCTCAGCGTTTAATTCGCTGACGTTGAGCCCGGCATTGGCAGCGATTCTTATCAAGCCTGGGCAGGCCAAAAAAGATCTCTTTACCCGGCTAATCGATCTTTTGCTGGGATGGTTTTTCCGCTTGTTCAATCGAACGTTTGATTTTGGGATTAGCGCCTACGGCAAACTCGTGAGGCGGTTGCTACGAATCAGCGCGTTAGCCCTTGTGGTCTACGTCGGCTTGATTTTTCTCACTGGTAGCCTGTTCAAAACGGTGCCAGGCGGTTTCATCCCGACGATGGATCAGGGGTACTTGATCGTCTTTGCTCAACTACCGGATGGCGCATCTTTACAGCGAAACAACGACGTCGAGCGCAAGATCGCAGCCATCGGAAAGGATATGCCAGGAGTTGAGCTGACCTTCGCCATCGAAGGGTTATCGATTCTCGATAACACCACGAAGTCGAATGCGTTGACGATCTTCTTCCCGTTGAAGCCGTTTAGCGAGCGGATGGGCCACCCCGAACAGTCTGCTAACGCGATCGTTAAGAAGTTGCAGGGCGCCTTTTCATCGATTCAGGACGCTTTTGTCATCGCCATTCAACCTCCTTCTGTGCGCGGCATGGGTAACGCCGGCGGTTTCCAACTCGAAATCGAGGACCGGCGGAACGCAGGCCTGTCGGCATTGCAACAGGTCACGGACTCAGTCGCGGCTGCGGCTAACGCGGAACCGGGTCTAACCAACGTCTTTACGACATTTCGCTCTGCCGTGCCCCAACTCTTTCTCAATATCGATCGAGAAAAGGTGCAAACCCTGGATGTGCCGATCAGTTCAGTGTTTGACTCACTGCAAAGTTATCTTGGTACGAACTATGTTAATGATTTCAACTTCCTCGGCCGAACCTATCAAGTGAATGTTCAGGCCGATGCTGGATTCCGCGCCGATCCTGACCAGATCCGCCGGCTGTACACCCGGAATAATAGCGGTGGCATGGTGCCACTAGGAAGTTTGCTGGACGTTCAACGTGTTACCGGTCCTGATGTGGTCGGACACTACAACGTTTATCCTTCCGCCCTTATTCAGGGTGCGACCCAGCCTGGGGTGAGCTCGGGTCAGGCTATCGAGAAGATGGAGCGAATCTGCCGGAATATTCTGCCCAGCCAATTCAGTTATGAGTGGACCCAGTTAACGTATCAAGAGGTTACAGAAGGTAATACCGCCATCTTCATCTTTCCGCTCTGTGTTTTATTCGTCTTTCTGGCGTTAGCCGCCCAATATGAAAGCTGGTCTTTGCCACTCGCCGTTATTCTGATCGTGCCGATGTGCCTATTTTCCGCTATGGCTGGCGTTTATTTTCGCGGGCAGGATAGCAATATATTTACCCAAATTGGATTTGTGGTCTTGGTGGGCCTGGCCTGTAAGAATGCGATTCTGATCGTTGAGTTTGCCAAGCAACAAATGGAGACGGGTAAACACAGGACGGAAGCGGCTGCCGAAGCCGCCCGGTTGCGTTTGCGGCCGATTCTGATGACATCGTTCGCCTTCATCCTGGGGGTATCGCCGCTATTGGTGGCTAATGGAGCCGGCGCCGAGATGGATCAAGCTTTAGGGACAGCGGTTTTTGCCGGTATGATCGGGGTCACCTTTTTCGGAGTGCTGTTCACGCCAATCTTTTTCTCGATTCTGATGAAGATGTTTGGAGGTAAGGCTCCGTTTGACCGCGGAGAGCACGTACATCGTTCGATCGACGAGCACCAGGTGGTCGAGGTGGATAAGTGATTGGCGCGGTAATTGGTCGTTGCAGCGCCCAAACGGAGGGGCGTTGCATTCCGCGTTGTTTACTCGCACGTGTGTCGCCGTCTGAGATCGTGGCAGATATGACGTTCGGAAAGACGCGACGCCCTTGGGGAAACGGGTGGTTAGCCGTTTCGGTGTCGAAGGCCAAATTCATTCCTCTCGACTCCTGAACGGGTGGCGCATTGATAAGGAAACACATGGGAACCGCGAACAACACCAGGGCGTCGCGTCTTTCCAAACGCAATATCTGCAAAACGGTTCCAGGCGTCGACACCCGTACGAGCTAAAACGCGGAATGCGACGCCCCTCCGCTACGCTTCGAGATAGTCTTCGCGCCAGGGTCGGAGCGACGGAAGAGCCACCCCTTTCTCGTCGAATACATGAACAAAACGGGAACTGACCGCAAGATGGATCGCGCTGCCTTGAGGCAAGCTGCGGATTCCACGGATGGACGCAGTTACATTCTCTCCCGATCGCAGGCCAGCAAAAACGATCGTCTCGGAACCGAGCATTTCCGTGGCAATAACCGTGCCTTTGATTGGGCCGTTATCGGACACAGAAAGATGTTCCGGACGGATCCCTACCCCGCAATCGGCGCCGACCGGAATTCCAGCTCCGTCCGCAGCGGCATCTATCGTCGTCCGCCCTTCATCGATGCTAAGGCAGGTTGCTTTTGCGTTGGCCCTCTCAACCTTCGCTCTTAGTAAGTTCATTTGCGGGGTACCGAGAAAACCGGCCACAAACCGGTTGCCTGGCCGAGCATATAGCTCGATCGGGGCGCCAACCTGTTCAACAGCTCCTTCCCGCAAAACGACGATTCGATCCGCCATGGTCATTGCCTCGACTTGGTCATGTGTGACATACACCATGGTTGATTTGAGCCGGCGATGGAGGCTCACGATCTCGCTCCGCATCTTAACCCGTAGTTCTGCGTCGAGATTAGACAGCGGTTCATCAAAAAGGAACGCGGCCGGCTCTTTTACAATCGCGCGTCCGATAGCCACCCGTTGGCTCTGGCCACCAGAGAGTTGAGACGGCCGCCGCGAAAGGAGTTCGGAGATGCGTAAAATATCGGCTGCCCGCCGAATCCGGGCATTGATCTCCGCTTTTGGCAGCTTCTGATTCACCAGTCCAAATTTGAGATTCTCGTACACGCTCATATGCGGATAGAGCGCGTAGGTTTGGAAAACCATTGCCATCCCGCGGGCTGATGGCAGCAAATGGTCGCATCGTTTCCCGCCGATGTGCACCTCGCCAGAGGTCAATTCTTCAAGGCCGGCAATCATCCGCAAGAGCGTAGATTTCCCGCAGCCGGACGGTCCTACGAACACGGTGAAAGATTCGTCCTCAACCGTCAGATTGATGCCGTGAATCACTTCCAGCGATTGAAAGCTTTTGCGAACGTCTTTGAGTTCAAGCTTCGCCATTTGGATTCAATTCGACGGTCAGAGAATCGCCGG
The DNA here is from genome assembly GCA_019237325.1 of Verrucomicrobiota bacterium. Classification (GTDB taxonomy): domain Bacteria; phylum Verrucomicrobiota; class Verrucomicrobiia; order Chthoniobacterales; family JAFAMB01; genus JAFAVN01. The sequence goes on from JAFAHI010000625.1 coordinate 16,372, forward strand.
CCTTCAGTTTACGTTCCGCTCCCAGTACGATCACATCATCGTCGCGCCCAACGGGTTCGCCATTCACTGTGGCCGTGCTCGAAGAGCGACCGGGAAGCCGAACCCGACGTACGGTCAGTTCACCACCTTTTACGTTGATAGTCATGAAAACCTTTCTTATTTCGATCACTCCCCATCCACGTCCGGCAGACCAAAAGTAAATGCCGTCTCCGGACCGGGCAGGTTTGAGGCCGATCTCCCCGATACGCTGATCAAAGGTAAAACCGGAGTACGCATTCACCAGAGCGTAACTGGACAGCGCCCGAATATAATAGCTACCACACTCCATATCGTTCCACGGGTTACGGCGCGAACCGTCATGCCGAGCACGAGCTGCGCGAACGACTGTAAGACCTTCCTCAACCAATCCTCGCAGGATAAGATGCGAAGCCAACATATACTCCAGACCGGTCCAAACTTCCTCTGCATAAGGCACAGGTAATGCCGGTTTAGTCACTCCTTTCGGCCAAGTGCAATTCAGCAGGCCGCCCTCGTTTTCGTAAGCGTATACCCGGCATGGATTAAAATGATCCCGGAGGTCGGAAAAGTAATTCTGCTCGAACACGGTCTTGAGAGCTGTCAGCACGTTTTCTGACGCCAGCAGATCGCCAAGCCCGGCGATGTCGGCGTGCCATTGACCAAGGATTTGATCGGTAAGACATCCTTCGCCAATCTGGTATTTAATCTCACCATATTCGTCAGACCAATATGCTTCCATGAACGATTCGCGAAGCACGCCTGCCTTGCGATTCTGATCGAAAGGTTCAAGCACGGACCGATCAAAGAGGTCAATTTTTTGAATATAGTAGCGGCCGTTGAATAGCTCGCGATCGACATAGGTTGCACCTTTGACCGACAACTCCCAACATTCTCCGGCAAAATCCGAGTCCCCCATTGCTTGCGCCATAACTACACCCGCTTTTAGGGCGGCTAAGTACATGGTGGTTAACCAGGAACTAGGACCGAACAATTCCATATCCAACGTGTGATGTTGGCGTCCCCAGAGTACGCCGGTTTTCTTCGGATCCCAGAGATCCGGATTCGCCGGTGACCAGGCGTACTCAAGCGCGCGTTTAATGTTAGGCCAAAATCGCCTCAACCATTCGTTGTCGCCCGAGTTCTTCCATTCGCGATACGCTTTGATGATGGCGCCGAAATGACCATCAGCACACGGACCAATGATGTCGAAGCCGGATCCGAGCGGGAGCCTTTGCCGGAAAGTGAGACCGCCGCTGGGCAGCTGATTATAGGTGAACTCCGTTTCTCGCAAGGACCTTTCGAGGCCTGGGAACAAATTGGCGATCGTCTGTTGGTAGTTCCAAACATGGGTGCAACTCCCCTCACAGGAACCTTCGCTAGGATGTTGTCCTTCCCAGCCCCAAAGCTCGCCGCCCTCCAACCGGATTACCGAGGCCGAACGAAGAATGCCGAGGGTGCCGTTTACCGCATCGATGATCTCCGAGGGCAGGGACGAACCAAATAGGCAATCGCGGAAGCTAACGGTCTGGGTTTCCAGTATGTCCCAACGGTTGAAAGCATCGGTTCCGCTGGCTACCGCACCTGACCACTGAGTCGCATAATAGTTTTTCCAGGTCGGTGGTAACCCTGGATAGCTAGGGCTACCCGGCCCTTCGCGGTCAAACCAGTAGATACTGCCAAACGGATAATTCCAGCTCAGGGTGAAACGAACCTCGCGGGTTTCTCCTGGCTCAATCCGAATCCGAACTGCCAGAGTGCCGTGCTCAGGCTGCTGGAACATATTTCTGACCGCGCGAGGTTTCTCATAATTGCGCTCCCGGAGTTTGCCTGGCCGGGCGAATTCTCGCCAATACCGAGCCAAACTATCGAACCATTGACCTCGGAAATGGTAATCAACATGTTCCACCTCTTCACCATCCGTGATGATGGCTAAGTCGCCTTGTTTTTCGGAGTCATCGCGGTTGGCAGACGTGAAATGAAGAATACTTAAAGCGTTACTCCGATAGAACGTATGGATACCACTATCGCAACCGTAGTTACCCATCGTTGCCGCTACGGTGTAGTCGATCGGCGCCTCGGTAGTATTCTTTACACTGAACCTGAACAAGGCGACCGGCATCGACGAGTCCCGGTCGTTATGCGGAATAAACGGGCTGAACGCGGTCATCTGAACCTGGCCGGGAAACTTAGCCTGATGAAATTCAAGCTCTGCCAAGGGAAACCGTCCGACGAAGGTTACGTCGTCAAAATGCGGGACTCCGGCCAGAGTATCGCGATTAGCACCAAAGCCAAACCCATCGAACTTACGCACGCTGGGCGAACCCGTGGGCACGCCCTCATAGGGCCCATTCAACACTCGAGCGCTGAGCAGTTTACCGCCTTGTTCCGCCTTGATCGCGAAATGGCTGTATCCATTGCCCTGGTGGATAGCAGGCCGGTTACGAATACTCCAATCGACCAATCGTCCGCTACCGGTTAATGACACGCTGCCGGTGCCAATTCCACCTAACGGAAAAGCAACATATCTGAGGCGTTCACCGGTGTAAATGAAACGATTGTCGATGGTAATGTTGTGATGTTGTGTCGTGGGCAGCATGGGTCAAAGGTTTTAGAGTGCGCGTTAGTTGCTAAGCTAAGGAGTGGTGGAGAATTGGAGCGATGGAGTATTGCAGGGACTGGGAGGGCGCGCGTCCTCGCGCGCTGCGAATCTGGTGCAGGCCGGGCAGCGTAATCTTGTGCGCGGTCCGCGATGTCTTGGATCGAAACCATCGGATCGCGAGGACGCGACCCCTCCCTTTCGCGCGCTGGTTCACGATTTAATCCCGCTCATGGTCACGCCCTCGATTACTAGCTTCTGCGCCAACAGAAAGATCAAGATCACCGGCAACACCGCCATGCTCATCGCCGCCATCACCACCGACAGATTGCCGGTCGCCATGTAGCCGCGCAGCAGGTCCATGGCGATTGGCAGCGTCATCGCCTCATGAGGCTCCAACAATACGCGTGCCTGGAAATAATAATTCCACGTCTGAGTAAAGGTGATGATCCCGAGCGCTGAGAGCGCCGGCCTTAATTGAGGCAATGAAATTCGATAGAAGATTTTGAAGTAACCGGCTCCATCCATCAATGCCGCTTCTTCCAGAGCCTTTGGCTGTGACTGCATAAATTGCCGAACTAGAAAAATGCCGAAACTAGAGGTCAGATACATCAGCGCGAGACCGATGGGATGATTTAACAAGCCGACCTTAGCAAATCCGAGATAGATCGGGATGATAGTAACTTGAGCCGGGAACATCAGCCCGACTAAGAAAACAAAGAATATGCTGTCACGGCCAGGGAATTTCAGCCGGGCGAACGCAAAAGCCGCCAGAGTACAGGTAATTAGTTGGCCGAGCGTGACCACGACCGCAACCATCAGGCTGTTCCAATAAATCTGTAGGAACGGCACACTAGAATGCAAGACCGCCGAATAGTTTCTGAAATCCAGATTCGGAGGGAGAAAGCTGGGCGGCATTTTGTAAGCCTCGCCCGGTGCTCGGAAGGACATGCTAAACAGCCACGCGAACGGCAGCACCATGAACACACCTAGCACCGCCATGATGCCAATAATAATCCGGTCGACCCAACGCTGAGCATTCTTAGTCTGCATCATCCTTTTCCTAGGCCTCCTCACTCCACCTCTCACCTCTCACTTCTCACGTCTCACGTCTTACGTTCTCAGTCCTAATGCCGTACCCAGCGCCGAGATGCGAATAGTTGGATCGTGGTAATGACTAGGATCACCAAGGTCATGATGACCGAGATAGAGGCCGCATAGCCGATCTCAAAATTATCAAAGGCTTCCTCCACTATGTAGATCGACATAGAGCGGGTGGCGTCGCCCGGCCCGCCCCGCGTCAATATCACAATTGATTCGTACACCTGCAGCGCGCCGATCGATGCATAGACAATAGCGAAAAAGACCACGGGCGATATCCAGGGCAACACGATCCGAAAAAAACGGCGCCAATAAGAGGACCCATCCATGATGGCTGCGTCCATAATATTCCTGGGCACGCCTTGTAGCGCTGCGATGAAGATGATCATAAAAAACCCGGTATTCTTCCAGACATCCATGATCACAATCGACATCATCGCCGTTTGACTGGAGGTCAGCCAATGCACGGAAGGCAATCCCAGATGAACCAGGTAGTAGTTAATCACCCCCAGGTCGTCACCGTAGAAATAGCCCCAGACGATCGAGACAAAGGCCGCCGCGATGATGACCGGTAGAAAATAAGCCAGCCGAAATAAATAAAGCAGAAACGCTGGCATGGCCCGGTTCAGCGCGAGCGCCAACAGGAGTCCGACCACAACATTGCCGGTGACCGCAAACAAGGAAAAACAGAGGGTGTTCCCAAAGATCTGTAGCGAGCGGTCGCCGGTGAAGAAACGCTGAAAATTCTCCAACCCCACCCAATGTGAACCGGCCATCGGGTCGTAGTAGGTAAAGCTCAGGATGAAAGTAACGATAACCGGCGCCAACACGAAAACCGCGTACAGAATCGAGGACGGCAGGATGAAAAGGTAGCCAGCCCGGGTCTGCGCTTTCTCCAGGTCGGATCGTGTTCGCGCTATAGCCTGCATCATCCGCAGTTTTAAAAAGACTGTTTAAATATCCGCAGATTACACAGATTACGCAGATTATGGTTTGGGGCGGAACACCGCTGAAGATGTAAACACGCCTTTCCTGACGCCGCAGTTCTATTTGCCGACCGACTACATCCGACTCCAGGCCGAAATCTGCGTAATCTGCGGATATTCAAAACTAGTCTGTGGTTCCTATTTGGCCTGTCGTTCCGCCAAGCGTTTGAATGATTCGTTGATTTCGTGATCTGCGCGCTTGACGCCGTCCGCGATCGAGATCTCACCGGCCATCATCGCGGTGTAGTTCCGGATAAAGATTTTTTCGACCTCCTGGAAATTTGCCGGCGATGGTACCGGCAAGGTATGAGGCAAAGTCTGATAGTAGAGTGCTGCACTCGGCGGGTAAGCGAGGAAAGCCGGCGTTTCGGCGGCCGATTTGCGGCCGGGCACCCCTCCTCCTCCCTCACCTTCTTCTTTCTGAGTTTCGAAACTGGTGAGCTCGCCCACCAACTCCTTAGCCAATTCCTGATTCTTTGAGGTCTTTGATACTCCATAACCGCCAAAACCGATGACCGTATAATCGTTGGCTTTGCTTGGCGGGATCGCGATATCCATATCCAACTTAGCCGCCTTCGCGTTTTGAACAATCCAATGGCCCCGAGAGACCATGGCCACTTGCCCTGCCATGAATTGGTTATCCATGGTGTCTTTGCCCGGTATCGGAGACACCTTGTCGACATGAATCAGGTCGTACAGAAATTGCAGAGACTCCGATACCTTCGGATCCAGCATATTGGAGGCAGTCCAATCAGCGTTCAGAATGGACGTTCCATTTGAGTAAAACCACGGTTGCACGAAAAAGAACTGGTTAGGAACCTCGTAACCGAACTGGGTAACATTGCCGGCGGCGTCACGCTTCGTTAATTTCTTGGCGGTCTCCCGCAGATCGTTCCAAGTCCAACCGGTTTTGGGGAAATCGACACCTGCATCTTTGAACAACTTCCGGTTGTAATTGATCATGATGTTGTTCCACGTGATCGGAATGAAATAAGTTTTGCCGTTATTGGAGGCATACTTGAAGAGGGCAGGATCGAAGTCCGAATAGGTGGTATGCCCAGCAATATAGTCGTCTAGGGGAATGAACAGTTGGCGAATTTCAAAGGTCCGGAAGGTTTCGATGGCGGTGCCGTAAACATCGTAGGCATTGTTCGCGTTGAATTGAGAGAGAACGCGAGTGACGTAATCGCCCCAACCGTTAGATATGGGGTCGATGGCAATCTCGACTTTCACGTTGGGATATTTCTGGTTAAAACGAGCCACGGCGTTGGTCACCGCTTTGAGCTCAGCGGCATTCCCGAAAGCCATAAGCCGTAGATTCGCGGAAACGTTGGCATCGACAGCGAAGACCGAGTTGAACGCCAGCAGAAGGCCGGCGGCAATGAGACGGGGGGCAAAGATAGGTTTCACGGCAGTTTCAAAGGGGAGAACTGGTTTAAAAAGCGACTTGAAAACGCCGCCATGTTAGCGCCAACATGGATTAGCGTCAAACCTTACAACCGATTAAATTTCACCACAGAGACACAGAGGACACAGAGAATAAACGACTACACTTTCACAATAAGGTCCCGAAGGCCACGAAGATGAATCATTTAACCTATAAAATAGTGTTCGCCGTTAGCTTTGCGGCCTTAGCGGCTTTGCTGTGAACCGATTCTTTTTTCTCTGTTTTCTCTCTGCCTCTGTGGTGAAATCCGGTTTATGAAGAATCATTCGGGTACGAAACCGCCAACGCTTAATGATGTGGCTAAGGTGTTAGGCCTTTCTCATCAGACGGTTTCTCGGGTCATCAACAATCATCCGCGCGTTTTACCCGAAACCCGGGAGCGAGTTCTCCAAGCCATCAACGCTCTCGGATATAAACCAAACCAGGCTGCCCGATTTCTGGCGAATCGCCGTTCTACGGTGATCGGGCTCGTGACCGATGATCCCGGGATTTATGGACCGGCTCACGCCATTCTTAGCCTGGAGCAAGAAGCCCGGTTACATGGCTATACTCTGATGATATTTGGGTTGCGGAACCTGACGATCGCGGAAGCTAAGGCTGGAGCCGAACAGCTCGTGGCTGCGTCGGCCGAAGGGCTCCTCGTGGATGTGCCGGTGGAAGTGAACAAACCGGAATTAGCAGCCGCCATGGGCCCTATCCCATTCGTTACGCTCGACATCGATGGAGGAAATTTCTTCCCTTCGTTCCGGGTTGATCATGTGCTCGGTTCCAGGTTAGCAACCCGGCACCTCGTTTCGCTTGGTCACACCCGGATCGCCGGTCTGCTCGGCGATGGGGTTTATCGAAGCTCGAAGCTCCGGCGCAAGGGCTGGCTGGCTGAACTGCAAACAGCCGGACTAGAGCCCGGTGCCGCTGTGCATACACCCTGGACACCCGACGGCGGTTACGATGCCATGAAAACCCTGATCAAGACTTCGCGAAAACAATTCACTGCGGTTTTCGCGGCCAACGATTTGATCGCGATGGGTGCTCTGCTGGCTTTACATGAAGCCGGGATTGATGTCCCCGGTGAAGTGTCCGTGGTTGGTTTCGATAATATGCCGGAGAGCCGTTTCTTTAATCCGCCCCTAACCACCGCCACTTCAGATTTCGACGTCATGGCCCGCGAAAGTCTCGACATCCTGTTCGCCAGGATCCGCGGTACACCGGGAGCGGTTCTTCGGCGGATGTTCCGCCCTGAGTTAGTCGTGCGGAAGAGTACGGCACGCGCGCCGGGCAGTGCTGGCGGGGCAGTAAGTAGTAAGCGGTAAGCAGTTAGCAGTAAGCACTTCGGAGCTGATAAACCAGCTGAGCAATATCAGTACCGCTTACTGCTTACCGCTTACCGCTTACCGCTTACCGCTTACCGCTTACCGCTTACCGCTCCGCGGACGGACTCGATTCGTTTCCAGCAGCCGTATCAGCAGTAGCGGTAGCAGCACTACTAGCGACCGAGATACTGCACACGGC
>JAFAHI010000705.1 GCA_019237325.1 Verrucomicrobiota bacterium
AGCGGCACCCGAAGGTCCGGCTATACGCCCGCGCGTTTCTGCCAACACCTCCTCGATTTGTTCTTTTTCTTTCGTTCTGTACTGAATGGCTGGCTGGAGCGGCACACTCCCCTGAGGAGCCGCTCGACCGCGAAGCCAGCTCTCGTCCACCGAAAAGGTCGCCGTTTCACAGAGAATTACGGATCGCTCGACCACGTTCTGCAGCTCGCGCACATTTCCAGGCCAGGAATATGACCGAAGGAGATCCATGGTCTTTTTGCTGATATTGCTTATCTTTTTCCCCGCTTGGCTGGCGTAGCGATGAATGAAGTATTCCACCAGCATTTGGACGTCGTCAGGGCGTTCGCGCAGTGGGGGAATCTCGATCGGAAAAACATTCAAGCGGTAAAACAGGTCGCTACGGAAATCGCCAGTCTCAATCGCAGCTTCCAGATCGCGATTAGTTGCGGCGATAACACGGACGTCGGCAGGAATAGTATGATTACTGCCAACGCGTTCAAATTGACGTTCCTGCAGAACGCGCAGCAACGCTATCTGAGTCTCACAGGGTAGTTCCCCAATCTCATCTAGGAACAGTGTCCCGCCCTCCGCCATCTCGAAGCGGCCGATACGTCGCTGCGAGGCCCCGGTGAAAGCCCCTTTCTCATGCCCAAAGAGTTCAGAAGCAATAAGAGCTTGTGGGATGGCCGCACAGTTGACGCTTACGAAGGCTCGCGATGATCGTCGGGACCGCTTATGAATTGCGCGGGCAATCAGCTCCTTCCCGGTCCCAGTTTCGCCAGTGACAAGGATCGTGGATTCAGTCGGAGCGACCTTGTTAGCTCGGGAAAGAACTGCCTGCAGTGCCGGTGAGGTTCCAACAATCTCCTCGAACATGGAGATCTTGTCTATCTCCTCACGTAAGGCGAGATTTTCATTCTGCACCCTCTCCTCGGCCTGCTTGCGATCCTCGATGTCGGTTGCTGTCGAATACCATCGCGTCAGACGTCCATGTTCATCTCGAAACGGTTTGCAGCGATGGAGGAACCAACGATATTCGCCGTCTTTCCTCCGTAGGCGTATTTCAATTTCGTAGGGCAGCCCTCGCCGGAGCGCGGCCTCCCGTGTGTGACGCAGCCGCTCGAAATCATCGGGATGAACGGTCCGTGCGGGACAGTCTGGGCGGAGCACCTCATCGATGGTCAGTCCCACGTAATCGAGCAGGGTCTGGTTGGCATAAATCACGTTTCCTTCCGGGTCGTAGACAGCGATGCTTTGGGCAATCGCATCCGTAATCCGGTGGAATTCATGCTCGTCCTCTCGCAGTTTCTCCTCTGCCTGCTTACGATCTTGGATGTCCGTGCTGATGCCATACCACCTGACCGATTCGCCATCCTCGCCGCGAAATGGCTCGGCCCGAAATAAAAACCAGCGATATTCTCCGTCGTACCGACGTAGTCGGAATTCTCCCCCGCCTGCTTCCCCCGAAGCGAGAATGAAGCGCCACGCCTCCATAAGATTGTCCAAATCATCAGGATGAACCGCGCGCTGCCATCCCCAGCTGAGCGCCTCGTCTTGTGAAAGTCCCGTATACTCGAGCCATCTTCGGTTGCTGAATTCGGTAGTGCCGTCCGGAAAGCAACACCAGGCGAGTGCTGGAATTGTATCGATCATTATTCGAAGTTGTTTATCCGATGGGTCCATCTCGCTCGAACCCTTCCACGATTGACCGTATTTCGATTTGTGAGGTCAAACAACTTTAAACATGCACGTCGGTTTCGCCACATGCGAAAAGGAATCATGAAAGCCGAGGACGTATGCCCCCGCATTGCTGCATCAGTCTCATTGGCTACCAAGCGCTCTCAAGTGCGACTGCACGAGCATCTTTGTGAGACGACCCATTATCCTGACAACGATTGGCAGATGTTAAGGTAATCCTGCCCTGGTGGGTTGCACCCCCGGCCTTCTGAACATGCTGCAACTGCACATGCAAGGTTCTGCTGGTCCAGAGCCAACACCCCACACAGCCGATGTTCGTAATCTCACTCACAGCCCTAGCAAAAATCACTGCAAAAGAACGAACTTTTGCAAGAGATTTCTGCAAACCGAAATTCCTAGTAAAACCCGGCTATCGGTCAATGGTGCAAAACTTAGGACTTTTGCAACTCCCTTGTTGACGCTATTACAGCGTCCTCGCCCTGACCGTCCACCACCCGGAGTGGCAGAGCCCGGCGTTCGAGTTCGCGTCTTCA
>JAFAHI010000725.1 GCA_019237325.1 Verrucomicrobiota bacterium
AGACGTTCTCGCTCTTTGGGATCCTCGATCTTTCGAGAGATACCGCTCTGATCATTGTGCGGCATCAAAACCAAGTAGCGCCCGGCTAAGCTGATATTGGTCGTAATTCTAGGCCCTTTGTTGCTAATAGGGCCTTTAGTCACCTGAACCATCACATCTGACCCGACCGGATAAATATCGGGCACATCTTTGGCTGTGATTTTCTTCCGGTGCTTGCGGTCACTCGCCCGGTTGACCTCCTCTACACCGCTATCCAGTCCGGGCAGCGCATCCCAAAAATGGAGGAAGGCGTTCTTCTCGAAGCCGATATCGACGAACATAGCCTTGAGACCATGCTCGATATTTTTGACTTTCCCTTTGAAGATGCTGCCTACGATGTTGCGGTCGGTATCGCGCTCGATGTTATATTCTTCGAGGGTGCCGTCCTCGAGCAGAGCGACCCGGCGTTCTAATTTTTCGCAACTGATAATGAGTTGATTTCCGACTTTCTTCGGATTTATCCCCAGCAATTGCTTCACTTTTTCTAACATTGTCGGAACAAAAATGGTTAAAAGCGGCCGTTGGCTCAACTGAGCACGAACGGTCGCCAACTAAAAGAATAAGAAGTGCTTCTTCTTTTCCGGGCTTTGTCCGGGTTGCGGGGTCCCGTTGCTTTTTCTCCGGAAGAAATCGAAGAAGCTCTTCGGTTTATTAGCCTGTGGTGTTGGAGTTGCCCTAACTGTCCGGTGATCATCGGCCTCCGGCCGGATATCCGGTTCGTTCCCCTCATGTTTGGAGACCTTGGTTTGGTTCTCCTCTGCCGCCGGCTCGTTATCGGAAGTTTCTTCGTCGCTACCCGTCAACTCCGCAGGGATATTATTGTCTTTGAAGTCGATGGTTTCGACGAATTTGAAATTGCCGACAGCCGGGTCCAGGGGTTTCAGCCCTGGGTCATACCCTTTGTCTAAAGCCAGGATCTCCTCGATCAATTTTGCCGCAATGGGCGCCGGAACCTGCCCTCCCGCTTTGGCGCCCTGCACCAGTACAGCCAGTGCAATCTTAGGATTGTCATAAGGCGCAAATGCGACGAACCAGGTATGATTGTCTTTCTGGCCGTCGCGCCAGAACTGAGCCGTCCCAGTCTTACCAGCGACTACGATGCCCGGAATTTTTGCTCGGGCTCCGGTCCCGCCGGCATCATTTACCACCCGCCACATCCCGCGCCGGACTAGTTCGATATCTTCCTTACTCAGATTGTTATTTTTTCTTAGATCGCCACGAATCTTTTCCGGCCGCCGGATCACGGTCCCGTCCGCCTCTTGGACTTTGTAAATCAGACTTGGGCGATAAACGGTGCCGCCATTGGCAACCGTTGCGGCGATCATGGCCATCTGCAGCGGGCTAGCCAAAACGTAGCCTTGACCGATCGAGGTATTTGCCGTCTGGCCCTGGCTCCATTTCTCATTTTTGGTCACTCGCAACCATTCAGGCGAAGGCAATAAGCCGGGATCTTCACCGCTGAGCTCGATTCCGGAGGTCTGACCCAGGCCAAGGGTTGTGCCTACTTTGTCGATCGCGTCAATCCCGGCGGCGTTTCCATATTGATAGAAGTAAGCGTTGCAGGAGTTCTTGATCGCCTCGGTCAGGGTTTGCGTTCCGTGGGCACCTCCCTTGTCGGCAATCCAGCATTTCATATAAGTGTTGCCGTAGGTGACACCGCCGGTACAGGTAAATTGGGCTTTGGCCAATCCTCTGGTAAGTCCCGCCAGCGAGGTAGCGATTTTGTAGGTTGAACCGGGAGCAAAAGCGCTGATGGCCCGGTTTGTTAGGGGATCCGCATCCGCGTCTTTAATCGCCGCCCAATCCCGAGCGGAAATCGAGGGGATAAACTTATTAGGATCGTACGACGGAACGGAAGCCATGGCCAGGATCTGGCCGTTGTTGGGATCGACAACCACGCACGAAGCCCGACCGACGGATCGGAGCGTTCGTTCGACGATGTATTGGATCCGGGCGTCGATCGTGAGGTAGACGTTTGCTCCGGGGGTGGGCTGAATCAGCTCTTTTTCACCCTCTATATGGTTTTTGGCGTCTTTCTTTAGAATTCGTCGGCCTGGTTTGCCTCGAAGCTCGTCGTCCAGAAAATATTCGATGTTGGTCCGCCCCTGAACATCAGGTTGGTAAAAGTTAAAGTCCTTAATATCCGGAAGCTTATTGATGTCCTTTGGTGCGCCGACATAGCCAAGGATCTGCGCGGCCAAGGCATTGTAGACGTATTTCCGGACCGGACGAATGTTGACTTGTACGCCGGGCAGACCCAGGTCTTTTTCGGCAAACTTAGAGATGGTCGAAAAATCTAAATCTTCCCGATAGATAAAAGGGACCAACGTGTTGTTGCGATAATGAGTACGCAAACGTTGGGAGTTATACGGTTCAGCCACCTTCAGCTGCTCAAGTCTGGGAATGATCGTCTGATCAACAATCTGGACGATATCTTCTTCTTTGGTTTCCCTCAGCATCCCGTCGGCGCTCTTGCGAAGGTAATCGACCATTGGCGCGGCCCCGTACTGTTTACGGTAACCGCTGACTAGTTCGGGCAGATAGAAGTCGACCTCGTAACTCTGGCGATTAGTTACCAACACCACGCCGTTCCGATCCCGAATTTCCCCACGGACGGAAGGAACCCGGACGGTTACCTCCGATGATCCCTGAATTTTTCCTTTGTAATGGGCATAGAGTTTAACCTGGACCCACCAAAGGCGTACGCCGATAACGATCAGTGCCAGGAGGATAAGTGCCGCTACAGTTAGGATCCGGAAATCGAGAGTCGCAGATTGTTTAGAGGGTGCCATAACTGTCAGCCTTGCCTCGGTCGATCAAGTTGCGGCTCGTACCGAAGAAGATCCGAGAGATAGGCAAGAACCAGGAATACACACGGGCTAATCACAATTGCAATCACTCCAGGACCCAAAATTCTCCACATTATCACGTC
>JAFAHI010000778.1 GCA_019237325.1 Verrucomicrobiota bacterium
TGCGCCAACTCGGGAGAGCAAGAGCATGGATGCTACGCCGATAAACAGTCCATTGATTGCGAAAAAAGTTAGTTTTCTACGGTTGATGTTGATACCGGCCAAATACGCGGCTCTGGGGTTGTTGCCGATCGCATAGATACTTCTACCGAGCTGCGTATGTGACAGAATGAAGTGGATAACACCGTATCCGGCTAGCGCGATCACGAACAGGAGCGGTATGAAGCTGAAGATTTTAGCGCCTCCCAGGGTTTCGAACTGTCCGTATATGGTTTGAATGGTGCCCTGGGTGATAAAGAGTGCGATCCCCTGAAAAACCCCGATCGCTGCCAGGGAAATGATGAAGGAGGGAGCTTGAAAGAGAATCGATGCTGCTCCGATTGAAGTCCCGCAAAGGGTGGAGATGAATACCCCGATAGCGGCTGCTAAGGGCGGAAACAGACCGTTCCGCATCAGGATCGCCATCACAACGGTGGAGAGCCCGATGTTCGCTCCTACCGAGATATCGAAGTTGCCGGAAATGATCAGGATGGTTGCTCCGCAAGAGGCAAGACTGAGTACGGAGATCTGTCCCAGCAGGTTGGTGATGTTTCCCAGCCACCAATAACGAGGATTTATGGCGCCCGCGATAATCGAGAGGATGGCGACAACGATCAAAAGAAACGACCATTGATTGCTCAGGAGCGTCTGTCTCAGCTTGGCTCCGTACTTTGCGGCAGTCATGCAGTGTGGTGTCCGATTCCCAAAAAGTGGTTCAATAGATCGTGCTCGGACGTTTCCCGGGCATCGACCAGTGCGACCAGTCTTCCATTGCGCATTACGGCGATACGGTCGCTCATCGAAATCAGTTCCGGCATATCCGATGACACCATGAGAGTGCTTTTGCCTTCCTTCACGAGTTCAATCATTCGGTTGTAGATCTCTTCTTTGGCGCCGATGTCGACTCCCTTAGTCGGTTCGTCGAATATGTAGACAGAAGCCTTGCTCAGTAGCCAGCGGGCCAGAACGGCTTTTTGTTGGTTTCCGCCGCTTAAAGAGCCGATGCGCTGCTGCAAACCGGCTGATACAATGTGCAGACTGGCCACGAGCGTATTCGTGTCGCTGGTTTCCGCCGCGTGATTTAATACTGGCCGATTTTTTTCATTCCGGACAATCGCGACGTTTTCCAGAAGCGACCGCATATCAAAAAGGCCGAGGGTTTTTCTATCCTCGGGGATCATGGCAATTCCTTGGGCGATCGCTTCGGCTGGGTTGGACACGTCGATTTCGCGGCCATGCAAATAGATCTGGCCCGACGTCCTTTTCTGCGCTCCGAAAAGGACATTCATGACGGCGGATCTGCCACAGCCGACCACGCCTCCAAACCCGAGAATTTCGCCGCGATGAAGGTCGAATGAGATATCGGAAAATTCGTCGCGCAGTGTGAGATTGCGGACCTGCAGGATCACTTCCGGTGTGCTCACGCGATCTCGCACCCGAAATAGGGATCGGTCTCTTCCGATCATCGCCTTGGTGACTTCATCGATGCTAGTTTCCGAGATATTGAAGGTGCCGGAAACTTTTCCATCCCTGAGTACGGTTACGCGATCGCCGATCTCAAATATTTCGCTCAGAAAATGTGAGATATAGATGATCGCCTTATTTTGTGCGGTCAGACTCTTGATCAGTTTCAAGAGGGCTTTGACTTCTTCGACGCCAAGCGAAGCGGTCGGTTCATCCATGATCAGAATGCTGGCGTTTAGGTAAAGTGCTTTGACGATTTGAAGTGACTGTTGCTGAGCCGGCGAGAGAGATTCGACCAGAGTGAGCGGATTGAGTTCGACATTCATCGAGCGCAGCAACTCCGAGGTCTTGCGATTTTGAGCGTTGGCGTCGATGAGACCCCAGGGTTTACGAATTTCTCGCCCGAGAAAGATATTATCCGCGACCGTGAGCGAAGTAATCAGTTCGACGTCCTGATAGATCGTGGCGATGCCGGCTTCCAGGGACTGCTGTGGTGAAAGCCGGCTGTGGGTTAGTCCGAAGGCAGTAATGGATCCGCTATCCGGTCTCTCGGCGCCGGCCAATACCTTGATCAGCGTGGATTTGCCCGCGCCATTTTCGCCGACCAGGCAATGGACCTCGCCTGCCCGCAGGTTGAAGTCGACCTTATCGAGCGCGACCGTGTCTCCGAATTTCTTGCTTAGGCCTTGGATCGCCAGAATTTGGCCACTATCGCGCTCCATCCGCTTTAATTACACCGGACGAGCAGGAGCTCGTCCTTACCGTTTGCCTATTATGGAGCTTTTTCGGGAAGATGAGCGGCCAGTTCTGGGAAGTATTGTTTCGTTAACTGAATCCAGACGGGATCATATTCCCACGGGACGACCTTCGTTTTGTCCACGATGGTATCTTTGGTCACGGGGATCACCGGCAGCATAATTTGTTGGTGCGTTTTTTTGGATTCGCCGGATACATATTGGTTCAAGGCCAGCAAAGCTACGAGACCTTCCCATCCCGGGGAACTGCTGATGGTGTAATTCAGCTCACCGGACTGAACCAATGGAATTCCAACGGGAGAACCGTTCTGAGCGATAACGGTATACTGGTCGAGTATCCCCTGATTTTTGAGGTAGCGAATCACGGCGGCAGCCATGTCCTCGTTCATGATCCAAAGGACATCGAACTTCGTGCCGGATTGAACCAGATCTTGGGCCTGAGTGACAGCGACAGCGGGGTTGTACTTGCCGTCTCGGACTGCAACGATCTCGTTTTTGCCGAGTTCCTTCATCCGGTCTTTCATTGCCCCGGTAACCATTTGGACCGGCAGATGTTCGAGGATCCCCGTGATCAGGGCGACCTTCTTACCTGGAAAATGTTCCGCTATATAATCGGCATAATTTTTGCCCATCGCTTTCCAGTCGAAATCGATGGCGGCGACAATATCGCTGCCGCTGGCCAAAGCTTGTCCGCAGTTATCGACGGTTACCAGCGGGATCCCGGCTGCTTTGCACTTGTTGGCGGCGGTGATCGCGCCCTGCTGGTTAAAGGAGAAGATCGCCATTCCGTTGACTCCCTGGGTGACGAGAGAGTCGATATTGGATACCTCTTTCTGGACGTCGTAATCCGAATTCAAAACGACGGTTTTAATGCCGAGCATTTTTGCGCCTAAGACAAAGCCGTCGACATCCCGCTTATACCAGGTATCCGGGCCGGGGGTGATGTACCCGAACGTCAATTCTTTGTTGGCGGCATGGTTCGTCCCTGGAAACCAGAGAACCATCATTAAAATGAGGAGGGGGAACGAAGTGAGCTTTTTCATGGGGGGCCTTTTGTCCAGAACCGCTGAAACGGTGGAACGACAGTTCCTCATAGCGAAACAATTGACGGAGTGAAAGTGAAAAGTGGAGTGATGGAGTCATGGAGTGGTGGAATATTGGTGCGTAGCCTAGTCGAGCCGCGACTTGTCCAACGTAGTCCGGCAGCTGCAGGAGGGGAGATTGAGCGGAGTCGGAAGCGTTTACTCCGGAGGCTTTCGGGGGCGAAGAGCCGCCTATTATTGACAAGCCCTAGCACGGGGCGATGTTCGTGACGGAACGATGTTCAGGGGCGGGTTTTTCCTGGACAGAAGAAAGGCGGGTTAATCGTTTGAAAATCCCATTGTTGTTGTTGGGGCTCTTCGTATCGGTATCGGGGATCTCTCAAGCCGGTCCGGTCAGGGGCGGTTTTCATTCCGGGTTTGCTGGTCGCGGTATGGTCACTCGCGGTGGTTTTCAGGGGCGGTTCGTCGTACCCAGAAACGGGCAAGAATTTAGGATGGGGAACGGAATTCATCGCGGCTTTGCGGATCGGCGCTTCTTTGGTCGGAACCGATTTGTTCAACAGTTTGGTTGGCCTCTTTACTGGTATCCCTGGTATCCTTACGACGCTTCCTTAGACTATTCTTATCTCGAACCGGATTCTCAGCCGGATTATCAGTATTGGGATAATTCATCGGCGTATCAACGGCAGCAACCAACCAACCAGGCCGTCCCGCAAAACCCAGTTGTTCTGGTGATCAACACCGGCAACTCGCGTCCGACGGATTCCAGCAGTCCAACAGAACTTAGAGGAGTTATGGGCCCCAATGGAGATGGCAGGTATGTTGGTAACGGTTACAGTTACAACGCGGGATCAGGGCAGCAACGAGTGGTTGGGCAGGATCCGAAAAACAATACGGCTGCCGGTTCAATGACGCCGGGTGATCCAGTTCCACAAGCTACCGCGGTTCCGCAGCCAGACACCAAGGCCTCGATCCAACCGGGACCTGGCCCGCTCGGCAAATTCGTTATTGTTAGCTACCTCAAAGATCGGGGAAAGGATGTGATCGCTATTAAAAACATCGAGACGAACGATGTGCAGCGGATCACTTCCCAGCCTAACATCGATCATTTCCGGATCGTAGAGATACATCCTAATGCGGATCTGAGGCAGTTCGAAGCGATAATCTCTAACGGCTCCGACCAAGGACCGGTTAGGTTCCAGTTCTAGACCGCGAACGGACGCAAAGTAGAACCGCGAACGGACGCGAAGGTTAAGACAGAACCGCAGATGGACGCAGATTTGCGCAGATAGAGACACGCGCTAGGACGTGAAGTTGCGACACCCGTGGAGCGCTGCCTCGCTTGCGAGGCCGACAGCCATGCGAAGCTAAAAGAGCCGCATAGCGTTTACCCCGGAGGCTTTCGGGGGTGGAATATATATCCTAGGCGTTCGGAGTGATGGAGCGGGGGCATGATGGAGCATTGGCATCGCGGAAGCCGAATTTGTGCCTAGCGATCTCTTGGCTAAGACTGCGCAGGCAGCGCCTCGGGCCCTTCGCTACTCCTAGGTTCCAAATCTCCATCACTCCTTTGCCAAGCTGTGAAGAAACACAAAGAAGAAAAATCTCACGCAGAGATGAAACGAAGAACGGATAAAATTCACAGGAAGGCCGCAAAGGCCACAAAGGATCGGGGTGAAAGGTGATTGGTGAAAAGCGAAAGCCTGCCCTGAGCAAGCATTAAGCGCGTCGAATGGGTGAAAGGCAGCGACTCATATCTGTGTAAATCTGCGTTCATCTGCGGTTCTGTCTTATCTAAGCGTCTTTGCGTGAGATTTTAGGTTCGTGTCCGTTGGCGTTCATTCGCGGTAAAAAGGGTGATTCCGTTTTGGTTGTTTGTGGACCCGAAGGAGCTTAACTGAACGGTATCGTTCCGCGATGGGGCGGGACTGTGTGCTGTCAGGTCGAGCGTGCGATCGTGAAACTGGATCAGGGTGCTGCGGTGGCCGACACTGACGATGGCGGGGCGCCAGGGGGCATCGCGGAGCATGCGATAAAGGGCGGCTTCAGATTTTTCGTCTAAGGCGGAGGTCGTTTCATCGAGGAAAGCGAGAGCGGGCTGAATGAGAAGTAGACGAGCGTAGGCGAGGCGTTGTTGTTCGCCCAGCGATAGTCGTTTCGACCAGTCGTCCACGATGTCGATGTCAGGGGCTAGTTTTTGCAGGTCTACTCGGTTGAGTACATCGAGGATGATGTCATTTGATTCCATCGACTCCAGGGTGCGGGGATAGTGGATGACCTCAGCTAGAGTGCCTAGAGGTAAGTAGGGGCGTTGGGGAAGGAAAAGCATTGGGCTTGGTCCGAGTCCAACGTCGCCTTGTCCGAATGGCCAGAGACCGGCGATCGCGCGTAACAAGGTGCTTTTTCCTGAGCCGGACGGGCCGGTGACTAATAGTGCTTCGCCTGGATTCACGGCGGTTTTGATCCCGCGAAGCAATGGTGTGCCATCAGGTAGGTTGATATCGAGGTCGTCAACGGTCAGGCCGAGTTTGTCGTGGGTGAAGTTGATGTGGTTGGGTAATTGGGGGTACGGCGAGTTTCCGTCTTCCTCGCGAGGCAGCGTTGCAGGGGGTGGCAAACGCTTCGGCCTCGCAAGCGAGGCAGCGCTCCACGGTTTCCGATCGGACGAGCGGGAGGTCCCTACCAAGTCTGCTTGGAAGCCGCTTAGACGGTTCGTGATGGCCTGCCATGTGGCGATGTCGGTGTATGACGTGATGATAAACGAGAGGGAGGTTTGTACCGCGGAGAAGGCGTTGACTATCTGCATCAGGCCGCCGAGAAGGATTTGTTTGGCGAAGAATCTGGGTGCTGCGGCTACGACAGGGAAGATGATGGCCACTTGACTGTATCCGGCGGTGAACCAGGTAAGTTGTTTCTGGCGTTTCATTATTTGCCAGAAATTCGCGAATACGTGTTTAAACCGTTTATTGAAGATGCCGAGCTCAGCGGATTCGCCTTCGTAAAATGCGACGCTCTCGGCGTTTTCGCGTACGCGCATCAGACTGAAACGGAAATCGGCTTCGAAACGTTGCTGGGCGAAATTCAAGCCGACTAACGGCCGGCCAATCATGACCGTGAGCCAGGTACCGATCCCGGCATAGATCAATGCTGCCCAGACCAGGTAACCAGGGATGTGGAGTACGCCCCAGCTACCTAATGGGATGGTCGCCGGGCCGGAAAGTCCCCATAGGATAACAATGAATGAGACGAGGGTAACAACGGAGGTTAAAAGACCGAGTGACAGTCGTAGTGCGTAACTGGTAAATTGATTGAGATCCTCGGAAATTCGTTGATCCGGGTTATCCGTTTTGCTGGCGAACTGCATCCGGTAATAGGTCCGGTCGCTGAGCCAGGATCCAACGAAGCGCTGAGTTAACCAACGTCGCCACCGGATCTGCAGCATCTGGGTGAGATAAAGAGAATAAACCGCGATGACGATATAGATCGTGGCCAGGATGCTGAAGACGCCCATCTGTTGAAGAAACTTTTGAAAGTTTAATTCCTGCAGGGAGTCATAAAAGGCGTTGTTCCATTGGTTGATGAGGACCGTGATATAAACGGTGCCTAGATTGAGGGCGATGATTGCAAGAAGTAATCCCCAAGCCGACCATTTCTCGTCTGATGCCCAGTAGGGTCTAGTCAGTGACCAAGCTGCCTTGAGTGTGTGTTTCTTCGGTTCCGCCAAGTGCCGACCGTCTGATGTACTGCTTATACTTCCCATGTGGGTTCTGTGGTTACAGAACGGGACAGGCTAGGCTGACGCGGGTGACAGTGGGCTTACCGTGAGATTACAAACGTGAAAGCTACCGCGAATGGACACGAAGAAAGAGACGAACCGCAGATGGACGCAGATTTACGCGGATAAAGATAGAAATCAGAATAGCCGCGAAGAGGCACAAAAAGCGCAAAAAAAAACAACACCGATCCAACAGAAGATCAAAAAGGACACAAAGGTAGAACCTATGATTAAGACCGAGAGAGCTTCAAAACCAACCGCGAATGGACGCGAATAGGGACCGCGAATGGACGCGGATGAAAACCACACGAGAGAAGAAGCGACGCTATAGCCCCAAAAGCCGGATGAGCGGGAGCTCATCCCTCCCGAGGCGCGGAGCGCCTTCCACCAATCACTTTTCACCTCTCACCTCTCACGTCTCACTTCTCGCTCCCGGGCGCTAGGACGTTGACGATGGATCCGAAGATGGTGTCGCTGGCGTTTTTGTAGTTGCCGTCTTCGTCGAAGGCGCTTTGAGAGTAGGTGGTCACTACGGCTACGGTTAGTTTCTTGGAGGGGAGGTAGCCGGCGGTGGCGCCGCAGCCGGCGAAGTTTTTGGTTTGGGTGATCCAAGAACCGAGGATGACGACACCTAGTCCGTAGTTTCGTTCCTTGGTGTTTTGTTGGCAGGCAGGGCAGTTGGGATCGGGATGACCGAACCCGATCAGGCTCGGATTGATCTGGGCGGCAGATGATTCTTTGGAGAGCAGTCTACCGGTACCGACGGCTTCGATGGATTTGGCGAGATCGTTGATGTCGGTTGTCTGGACTGCGCCTTCTGCTGTCGTCCAAGATGGGTTCCAGAAGGTAGATTCTTCGTAGAGGATGGAGCTGGCGGGAACACCGAGCTCGGCGCGGCGTTCGGCACTGAAGGTGTGGAGGATCGGGGCTGGGATCTCGGGGGTATCGATGCTTTGGGTCTGTTTGAGGTCCATCGGGCCGAAGATGTATTTCTGCATCGCGGTCGCTAACGGTAGGCCCGTCAGCATTTCCAGGACTCGGCCCAGGATAACATAGTTGGTGTGTGAATAGGCAAAGTTTGTGCCGGGGTCGAATAGTATCGGTTTACTGGTGCCGATCCGGATCAGGTCGTCGGAGCTCCATTGTTTGAAAGGGTCGAGACTAAGGGCGTGAGTTAGTTCTGGTTGATAGACATAATCCGGGTAGCCCGACGTCATGTTGGCGAGCTGTTTCAACGTGATCCGATCGGCCGAAGGTAGGTCGGGGAAAAACTGGCTGAGCTTGGTGTCCAGGGTCACTTTTTTTTGGTCGACCAGTTCCAGGAGCATGGTCGACATGTAAGTGAACGCCATCGCGCCGTTCCGGAAATGCATCGGGACGGTGGCGGGGACACCGGTCATCGATTCGCCCTCGGCTTCGGTGTAGATGTTTTGACCACCGGAATTCACGGCCGCGATGATCGCTTTCACACCGTATTGTTTCGCGGCGTTATGGACGAGGGCTTCAACAGCGGGGATTTGTTGTTGGAGAGCGAGATCGGGCGTTGCGGGCGAGGGGCTCGGCGTCGCCGCCGAGGCGAAGAGAAATGACAGATGACAGATGACAAATGACAGAAGGACGGGACGCATGGGGGGAATGGGCACGGAATTAAAATCTCACGCAAAGCCGCAAAGACAAACCGCGAATAGGTACCGCGAATGGACGCGAATTGACGCGAATGACAAAAACGAAACGCAGATTTACGCGGATGAAAATTCACAGAAGATCACAAAGGACACGAAGGCAATCTTTGAGCTGGTATCCTTAGTTTTAGCTTGGCGGCCTCGGCCGACGTAGCTAAAGGGGGAGACGGGGCGAAGTCTGCTTTGCGGCTTTGCGTGAGATTTTCTTCGCTTTTTTGTGCCTTTTTTCGGCTATTCCGATTTTTTCCGACCGCCGGCCTCGCAAGCGAGGCAGCGCTCCATCAGTCATTTGACCGAGACGGGAGTTTCTTCTTTTTGGCGTTCGATGTAGCCGTAGACTTCGGGGAGGATGAAAATGGCGGCTAGGAAGGCGATCAAGGATGAGAGCGAGACTATCGCGGTGGCGAGAGAGGTTCCTACTTTTTCGAACAGGACCGGGAATAGGAAGATGGTAAGGAAATTTGGGAGTTTGACGAAGATATAGCCGAAGCCAGACGCGGTGGCTTTGTAGCGGGAAGGGGCCACCATTGAACAGATGGTCATTCCGTTGGAGGCGGACCAATAGTGGAACCACATCAAGGAAGCGGCGGCGATGGGGAGCGCAACGTTCCAGCCTAAGGCGAGGAAGATTGAGGCCACCACCAATGAAAGGAAGGTACCGCCAAAACCCCATTGAGAGATACCGCGATGACCTAGCTTCGGCGTGATTTCCGGAGCAACAAATCCGCTGATGGTGGCTAGGATGTAGATCCCGGCTAAGAGAAAGTTAATCGTCACCATGTCATTGATTCCGGCTAACTTGAAAATGATCGGAAGATAAAAGCCGAATGCGGAGAACTCGATCCCTTGGGCGGCATTCGAAATCCATCCGTAAATACTGGCTCGCCGCCGAGTTTTATCTTTCCAGATATCGGCTAGAAAATCGCGGGTTCGCGGACGGTGGATCTGGTAATCTTCATCCGGCAACATGTCCAAAGGGTCATTGAATATTTGTTTAGCGACCTTTTTGGCTTGTTTAAATTTGCCGGATTGAATCAAGGAAAGAGCGGTATCAGGAATATCGAGCCGCATCAGGAAAAGGGTGAGGGCGGGAATCGCACCTAAGGCGAGGCCGATCCGCCAGAGCAAGTCGTGGTTCATGCCGCTCAGGAACATGATGGTTACGACGATGATACAACCGACTTCACCCAGGCCGAACATCCCTTGCCAACGGTTGCCCATCACTTCCCGTTTTCCTTTCGGCATCGATTCCATGATGTAGGTGTAGCCGGAGGCAATATCACTGCCCAACGGTACACCGAGAAAGAACCGGATAATCACCAGCTCCCACATGCTATGGGCGAATGCTTGAGCAGTTGCGAGTACGACGAACAACGCCATGGTAGTAAGGAACACCTTCCGGCGGCCCACACGATCGGCGGCCCAACCGCCGATAACGGCGCCGACTAATGCGCCCAGTTGGACTGAGGCCGAGGCTAAGCCGAGCAAGGCGGCATCCGGCTTGAACTCGTCTTTGATGAAGATCAAGAGAAACGAGATCGAGTACAGGTCCCAGGCTTCGATCAGAATGGTGGTGATCATCAGCCAGCCGGTACGTGTCCCTGTTTGGGTCCCTTCCATGCTCAACACGTGAGCGGCGGCTTTATCAGACAACTTTTGCAGTTCTTCCTGACTGGAAATCATGAGTGGCGTTGGGGGTGGGGGATGGGGGAGAAGGTGAGATGTGAAAGGTACGATCGGGGAATGACAGATGACAAATGGCAAATGACAGATGGAGAGGGCTGACGGAAAACGGA
>JAFAHI010000019.1 GCA_019237325.1 Verrucomicrobiota bacterium
TGAAACCGCTCAATCGGCGGGACCAAGCCATCAAGCGGCACACATTGACTTTGGAGCCGACCGTAACCCCTTCCGATTACGAAGATTATTTTGGAAATCAGGTTTCGGTTATATCACTGCCCTTCCGGCACTCTCGCCTCGTGATCGAGAGTGAAGCCGTCGTTAGTACAACCCGGTTACCTCTGCCGGAACCGAGCTTGGCGCTTAGCGTTCAAGAATCCCGTCAAATTCTGAGTTCGACTCTGCCTTTCTCGTTCGATTACTTGCAACCGACGGAGATGGTCAAGATTGGACGGGATGCGACTCAATGGGCAAAACGGTACCTCCGCGGAAACGCCGTCGTCCGTGAAGGCTTGGAAGAACTGAACCGCAATATTCACGAAACTTTCGAGTACGAACAGGGTTCGACCCAATTCTCCACCGATGTTGGGTCCGTGTGGAAAGCCCGAAAAGGAGTTTGTCAAGACTTTGCCCACGTCATGCTTAGCGTGCTGCGAACCGCGGGTCTGCCCGCCCGTTATGTATGTGGTTATATCGAGACTTCACCGCCACCTGCGGCCGGGAACGGCTTGCCGGCGTTAGTTGGCTCAGTGGCAACCCACGCCTGGGTAGAAGTGCTAGTGCCCGGACAAACCTGGGTTGCCTTGGACCCAACTAATAACTGTTGGTGCGGTGAGCAACATATCGCCGTTTCCTTCGGACGAGACGCTAGCGATGCTGCCCCTGTCCGTGGCACATTTAAAGGAGCCGGCAATCAATCCATGAAGGTCAAAGTTCGAGTACGCCGCTTGAAAACCTCGCCTCCCGCCACCGGCGTCGCCTGACGCTCCGCATATGACGAATGACACGATCAGCATGAACGCCAGCCGAATCGGCGAATGGGCGAATGGGCGAAACGGCGAAGCTCCAGATCGGTGGGGCGAGGCTCCCTACCCGGTTCTAGGTTCGAAGTTTAAAGTTAAAAGTTCGAAGTTCCATCTTCGACTCCGTCGAGACCAGCAGGAGGTCACGAAGGTTCGGCGCACGACCCGGAACCTAAAACCTACAACTTTGAACCTAGAACCCCTGGGGAGCCTCGCCCCACCAAGTTTGTCGCCCATTCGCCCCGTCGCAGTTTCGCCCACTCGCCGTTTCGCCCATTCGCCTCCTTAACCATGCGTGTCCAAATCGAAAACTGTGTGCGTTACAGTTACGAAAAGCCGGTCAGCTTTTCGCCGCACCGAATCCGTCTTTATCCACGGACTGACCAGACAATCGTAACCCACCGAGTGGAAACGCTGATTAACGTAACGGCCGACGTCCAATACCGCCGGGACCTTTTCGATAACTTAGTAGCAAATTGTTTTTTTCCTCAGCCGGCCGAGACGCTGGAGATTCGTAGCCGGCTCGAAGTCGAGCTCTGGACGAAGAACCCGTTTCACTTTCTCTTAGCGCCGCGCGCAACCGAAATTCCCTTCGAATATACGGTTGAGGAAGCCAAAGTTTTGGGACCCTTTCTCGCCGTAAAGCCAGAAGAAGACTTCGATCCTGACGATCTCTGGCGCTTTGGCAATAAGCGGAACACAGTTGAGGCGTTAGTCGATCTCGCAAAAGTTTTGCATAACGAGATCGCCTACGAGGTTCGTGAAGATGGCGATGCTCGGTTACCAGCGAGAACGGTTGAGCTTCGATCTGGTGCGTGCCGGGATACCGCTCTCCTCTGCGCAACCATCATGCGGAAGCAAGGCCTGGCGGTGCGGCTGGTCAGCGGGTTCCTATGCGATTTCCAAATCGATGTGCCGGATCGCCGTCCCGATAGCGCTCTTCATGCCTGGATCGAGGTGTTCCTGCCAGGCGCCGGCTGGGTCGGCATCGATCCAACGAACGGCACCTTTTGTGACCATCGATTTATTCCTGCCGCCGTCGGAGTCTCGCTAAACGATGTAGCACCGATCGAAGGCAGCTACTTCGGCCAGGAAAAAGTCCCCGGCACGTTCGAATCAAGGCTTAAGCTCGGTCTGGTTACCAAGGAAGATCCGGACCAAATCGCCAGCCATATTGAACAGGTCCTAAAAACCAAAAGTGTGCTGCTCACCATGGGCGGTGAACCGACCTATGTACCCGAAGATCCAGAAGGAGCGGAGTGGAATTTCGCCGCGGTTGGTCCCACCAAACTGCTTTACGCATACTCCTTTGCCCAAGCGGTCGACAAAGAGGTCTGGCCGGGCTCACTGTTGCTATATTCACCCGGGAAACTTTACCCCGGCGAAGTGAATCCTCGCTGGGCGCTACATGTTCTACGCCCAGAAAAACCGTTTGAGCTTTCCAGCGAAAATCGGGAAAACAAACCGGACGAGCGGATGGTCAAACAGTTTCGAGACGGTTTTGTCCAGAACCTCGGTCTCGAAGATCGATGGGTGAAAGCCGTTGACCCGAAAGAACCTAAAAGGCCGATCTGGGTGTTGCCGCTTGATCATCAGGAAGATCGCTGGCGAACGGAAAAATGGAACCTCCGCAGATTCGAACTCACGGCAGCGGAAGGGCCGAGCGGCCTGCGTCTTCCACTGCAGGACTTGCCTCCCGAGGCGTTACGGCGAGCAATGGTGCTCGACCTGGCTTCAGATCACGTCGATTTGTTTCTTCCGCCTCTGTTGGCCGCGCCTTTTGAACAGTTGATTCGCGTCTGCTCGGACCTCCTACAATCGGTTTCCGTAAATTGGCAGGGGTACGCACCCATCGATGCTCCGCCCACTTGGTCACACTTGGTTTTCTCCGCCGATCCTGGTGTACTGGAAGTCAACCTACCCGCGTGCTCGTCCTGGCGAGAATATGCCGACTGGGTCGACAAATTGTCACGCATTGCTTCCTCGATCGGATTAAGAGCTCACAAGGAGAGCACCACGATTTTCGGAACTGGTGGCGGAAACCATGTTCTGTTTGGCGGCATCACAATTGAACAAAACCCGTTCCTATCCCGCCCAAGTTGGCTGGCTTCGATTTTGCGTTATTGGCAGCGCCATCCGTCGCTCTCTTATTTGTTTACCGGGGCATACGTTGGGCCTTCCGCGCAAGCCCCTCGACCCGACGAGTGCGGCCAACGCTTGCTCGACCTAGAACTCGCATATCGCCAACTCGAAAAATTATCCGCAGGAGATCAACGTGAAGCGATCAGCGAAATTGTGCGCCATCTCCATACTGACAGCAGCGGGAACCCACACCGAAGCGAAATCAGCTTCGATAAGTTTTGGAGTCCACCCAACGGATTTCTGGGACTGATCGAATTCAGGGCGGTCGAAAGCTTGCCGAAGACGGAATGGATAGCAGGGGTGGCTCTCCTGTTTCGCGCGCTACTGGCTTACCTTCTCGAGGAGCCCTACCAAACGAGTTTAAAGGATTGGGGGGATCATCTGCACGACCGATACTTTCTGCCCACCCCACTGTGGATGGATCTCAGCGACGTGCTCACCGAGTTGGCACAGTTCGGATTTGCTTTCGATCCCGCCGTCTTCCGAGAGATCTGGGAATGGCGTTTTGCTCGTCTACTCGGCTTTGAAGGATTAACCGTAAGACGGGCTTTAGAAGCTTGGCCCCTCCTTTGCGACACCCCGACCGATGGTGGCACCACCAGCCGATTTGTAGATACCTCGATGGCCCGCTTAGAGTTCGCCATCAGCACGGACGCGCATCGTAACTATGCCATTTACATAAACGGCCGGGAACTGCCTTTCCGCTCGCTTTCCCCACGAGAACTCGCTGCCGGGTTACGCTATCGAGCCACCGCCCTATATCCGTCGCTTCATCCGAAGATTCCAGTTCAGTTGCCTCTCGAGCTCACCGTTATAAATCGCGAGACGGATCAACCACTCCGCAGTTTCAACATAAGTGCAGGCCAAACCGCCTTCGTTGAACAGACCGTCGGTGAGTTTACCCGCAAAGCCCCTCTCGAACCCGGCGTCCCCGAGCTCATGACCTGCGACCTACGGATCGAGGAGTCGCTCTTTCGAGACTAGCAACCCTCGGGGCCCCAACCAAAGACAGAAAAATCTCACGCAAAGACGCAAAGGTAAAGCCAAGTAGGGAATAGCCGCAAAAGAACGCAAAAAAAGTTCAAGAAAATCTCGGGAAACAACGAGTGGTGGTGTTTCCTTTGTTTACTTCCTTGAATTATCTCTTCTCCGTTTTTACCTTTGCGTCTTTGCGTGAGATTTTTCTTATCGCTCCGAGCTCACCAGCCCCGCAAACGCTTGCAACCCAAGCACGTAGCCAGCCGGCCCCAATCCGCAGATCACGCCAGTGGCCACTTGAGAAACATAAGAACGGTGCCGGAACTGTTCCCGGCGGTGAATATTCGATAGATGGATTTCTATCACCGGGACATGAACCGCGCTCAATGCGTCCCGGATCGCGATAGAAGTGTGCGTGTAGGCGCCCGGATTGATCAGAATTCCTTGGCTCTTTTTCCCCGCATCCTGAATCCAATCAATCAGCTGCCCTTCGTGATTGCTCTGCAGAAACTGAATTTCCAGCCCGTGCTTCGCACCAAAATCGCGGCAGGACTGCTCGATCTCAGCTAGCGTCGTTTTCCCGTAAACCTCTGGCTCACGAGTACCAAGGAGATTCAGATTCGGACCATTCAGGATATAAACTGTCTTCACACGTATTGGCTCCAAACTATTACGTTACACAAAAGACCACAAAGATCGCGAAGACAAAAACGGACCTCATCTGCGGTTATGATCTCTGTTTTGTTCGTGTCCATTGGCGGTTAGTTCTTCCGGGACGAATCTCGCGAAGTGTTCCGGCTTTACTTTGCGCTCGGCCAACGCAACTCCGATTTGCTGGACCTCGTCCAGAAATTCGACTGCATCCATAGGATGCACATGGGCCGGATCAACGTTAGGTAAACCGAGCCAATCTAGGCCTGCCCGGGATAGCTCGGCATTGTAACGGATGTAACTAAATAGCTTCTGGCCGCCGCGAATACCGTGTCCTTGCATGTCGCCGATTTCCGAATCCAGAGGCTCGCCTTCTAACGTCTCGCCAAAGATACGGCAGAGGAAATCTTGTTCTTGTTGAGCCGCCGCCAACAGCGCCGCCGGCACGCGGCTGGCGTGATACAGAATATTCATTTCTTGCGGGCTGAGGTTCCCTTCTGTGCCGGTGCTGTTGCCGCTGCCGATTGAGATCAACAGCAAGCGGTCCGCTCCCACCTCCCACCCCAACTGATAAACATCCGTCGTCGCCATCAAGAAAAGCTGGAAAGCGGGGTTGTGGTACATGGTCATCGCGCCGTCCACGAAGACAAATGGTCGCGACCCCACGTGGATCACTTCCGGCGGAAAGTAAGTTGGCGCAGCCGTGCTCGCTCGGACCAATTGCCACAATGGCAGCTCCAAGTTGCAGTCAGGTAGACGCCGGTCATTATACTTCGCGGCCGGGTTATTACACACGGGCCACGGTGAATTGGTGCTGGCGTTTGATAACACCAGCATTAGCAAAGTTTGGAGGCGGTCCGATCCCAGCTTCACGTCGCCGAACAAGGCGCGCAGCCGGGCCGAGAGCGCATCGTTACGAAACTTAGAGTGCCACCTCTCCCAAAGCCTGGATTTCAGAAACATGTCCGGGCACGAGCTTACAAAGAACGCGCGGATCTCATTCATCGGTTTCCCCATTGCGATCAACGCGGCGACGATCGCGCCACAACTTGTGCCTCCGACGTAATCAAAGAAATCAGCCAAGACCAACGTTGGCTTTCCGGTGAGAATACGCAGCTCTTTTTCGAGCTTAGCCAACACCTCGATACTGATAAGCCCTCGCATGCCACCACCGTCGCAAGCCAGAAGCCGATGACTGCGCATCGGGGCCATTTTAGAATGAAAACTCATTGAAGGGTTCGGCGTTCGCCGTTCGCGGTTTTTCTATAGCGACACGGTGGGGCCCGTAGCGAGCCCAATTTGATAGGGCGCGGCCGCTATATCGTCCTCGTCCTTGAATGGTTGGAGTGGCCGGTGAGCTAATGATTCACCGACTGCGCCAACTCATAAGTCCCATTGGTCCCATAAGTCCCATCCGTGGCATTGCCCCAACGTTCGAGCACGAGGACGAGTACCACCATTGCTATTCTCCACACCCTCAACTACAAGAGAGACTCCCACTGTTTATGAATGACCTGGTCAGACACGCGAATCGACGCGCTTTTCTCGCCGCTTGCGCCGGTATCGGGGTAACCTCCAATTTCTTTGCCGGGGCTCTCTATGCACTCGCTTCGCAGAGCGCGCAGGCTTCGCAAAACCCGACATTCAAAATCGACGACACCATGATCGATGACGCCGCCTTTCTGGCTGGGGTCTCCATTACGCCGGGTCAGAAGCACGACATGCTGGTGATGCTGAATCAGCAGCTCCGGGGCATCAAAGCCGTTCGAAAGCTGAACCTGCCAAACAATGTGCCGCCAGCTTACCGTTTTGACCCGCTTCTGACCAACCAATTCCCAACTGAGCCAGAACCAGTCCGGACGGAAAAAGCGATTAGCCAAGCGCCAAATATCGCGGATTCAGAAATTCCGAAGAATCTGGAGAGTCTCGCCTATTCGACCGTACGGGAGCTTGGAGAGCTGTTAAGGCGGCAAAAAATCAAGGCGGTCGACCTCACGGAGATGTACTTGACTCGCCTTAAACGCTTTGATTCGAGGCTTCATTTTCTCATTACGCTCACGGATGAGCGGGCTATGGCACAGGCAAAAGAGGTCGACCGCGACATCGCGGCTGGACGTTACCGCGGACCGCTCCATGGTATTCCTTGGGGTGCGAAGGACTTGCTCGCCGTTAAACATTATCCGACCACGTGGGGCGCCGGCGGCTTCGAGCAACAGGTGATCGATACTGATGCGACCGTCGTTCAACGTCTGGATGGAGCGGGCGCGATCCTGGTTGCAAAACTAACCCTGGGTGCGCTGGCCAGCGGCGATAAATGGTTCGGTGGCCGGACCAGAAACCCATGGAACCTGAATCAAGGCTCAAGCGGTTCGTCTGCCGGATCAGCCTCAGCAACCGCCACCGGCTGCGTCGCATTCGCGATCGGATCCGAGACACGCGGCTCAATCTCTTCTCCTTCAACACGGTGCGGCACGACCGGTTACCGGCCAACTTTCGGTTTTGTGCCCCGGACCGGTGCGATGACCCTGGCTTGGACCATGGATAAACTCGGACCGATTTGCCGTTCGGTAGAAGATTGTGCGCTGGTCATGCAGGCCATCTACGGTCCGGACGGCTCTGATCTTACGGTTCATCCCGCTCCCTTTTCTTGGGACGCAAAGTTCGATTGGCACTCGCTCAAGATCGGATATGCCAAAGGCGCCTTTGAACCACCGAAACTGGAAGACACACCTCCGGACGATGCCAGCCCTGAGGAATTAAAACAATGGGAGGATCAAAAGGATGATCGGGCCGGTGCTCGGACGCGAGCCGAGTACGATCACCAATACGATGTGGCCGGGCTCGAACGCCTCAAAAAGATGGGGATCGATCTTCAGCCGGTTGAACTTCCGGATTTTCCAGTCGACGACATGGCTAACCTTCTCAGTGCGGAGGCAGCGGCTGCATTCGACGATTTGACGTTGAGCGGACGCGACACCCTTTTGACAGAGCAAGGCCCGGAGGACTGGCCAAATGTTTTCCGGGTAGCCCGTTTCTTTCCGGCGGTGGACTACATCCAAGCCAACCGGGCACGAACCGAGCTTATGCGCGCAATGGCCGAACTCTTCTCCAAAGTTGATGTCATTGTCGTT